>CAZVSL010000056.1:12452-18441 GCA_964629935.1 uncultured Calditrichaceae bacterium
TCACCGATCTCGAGTCCGGCGTGACTGATTCGACCATGACCAACGGCGCAGGTTTTTGGCAATATGATCTCGTTACCTCGGTTGCCCGCGGGCCGCTCCAGCCAACCGAGTTCAGGGTCACGCAGAATTATCCCAACCCATTTAATCCCGCAACCAGGATCGAGCTGAGCATGCCGCAAGCGGCCGAGGTCAAAGTCACCGTCTTCAACATATTGGGTGAGGTCATAGACTCACACACGCAATTTTTGACTACCGGCATACACACCATCGACTGGCACGCGCGCGGCGCGGCCGGCATCTATTTTATCAACTTCAAAACCGACAACAAATCGGTCACGCGTAAAATGACCCTGCAGGACGGCGGCCACGGCGACGGCTTGTCCGGATTTCGCTCCGGCTCAAAACAAAGCGCTAATCTAAGCAAATTGTCAGCAATTTCAGCAGCTATCTCTGTGAAACTCGAAACCTCGAAATTTGGCTATCTCCCTCACACTGTAGAGACAGAAGTCGAAGGCGGGGAGATGTTTGACTTTAAGATCGAGACCATCCATAACACGCTACTGCTCATGGATATGCACAACGACGTGCTGGAAGTCATGGCGCGTGATACAAGTTATCACCTGGCGGACCGGCACAACTTCAATCACACGGACATTCCGAGAATGCAGCTCGGCGGCGTCGATGTGCAATTTTTCTCCATGTGGGTGAATCCGTCGACCCACGGACACGCCAGCTTCGACCGAGCCATGGAAATGGTCGATATATTCAACGCTGAGCTGGCGCTCAATCCCACAACCCTTGGGCAGGCGCGCACCAAAGCCGAGGCCCTTGCCCTGACTCAGGAAAACAAGATCGCCGGTGTGCTGGCCGTTGAAGGCGGCCACGCCATCGAAAACGACCTGGGCAAGCTCATCGCGCTCTACGAAGCCGGTGTACGCTACCTGACCATCACCTGGAACAACAGCACGGATTGGGCGGTGTCAGCACAAGACAACCGGTCCGCAACCGTTGGGCTAAGTGACTTTGGCAGACAGGTGATTCGAACGATGGATTCTCTGGGCGTCATCATCGATGTCTCGCACACCGGCATCAAGACCATCGAGGATATTCTAACTGTGACGGAGAACCCTATCATCGCCACCCATTCCGGCGTGCGGGCCTTGCGGGACCACTACCGCAATCTGTACGACCATCAAATCGAGGCCATTGCTAACACGGGCGGCGTCATAGGCGTTGTGTTTTATCCACCGTTTCTATCGCCCAGAAATGCAGCCAACATAGCCACAGTGGCAGACCACATCGACTACATCGTCGATCTCGTCGGCATCAACCATGTTGGCATCGGCTCTGACTTTGATGGCATCGGCACGAATACCGTAAGCGGTTTGTGGGATGTGACACGATTCCCCTATCTCACATTCGAGCTGCTGGAACGCGGTTATTCTGGGGCGGATCTGGAGAAAATTCTGGGCGGGAATTTTATGCGGGTGTTTGGGGAGGTTAGTGGGGAGTAGGGATCTGTCAAATCAGAAATTAGGTTGAAAAAGACAATCGATTCCTTTGTTTTTGAATAAACAGAGACACTACCATGTCCATGCATCTCAAATAACAAGACAGAAAGTGCACGATGCCTTAAAAGAATTGCCGGAGGAAAAGTCTGGAAAAAGTCTGGGACTACATCGAATTCCTTCGTCACGCAAAGCAAGAATATAAGCCTTCCAACATCATCGAGCTTGGTGGCTTATTGGCAGACTAGGATGTTGATATTTCAGAGGAGGACATTGCGCAGGCACGCAATGAAATGTGGCATGATGTCGGAAAGACAGATTAATGCCCGAATACGTTACTGATACGCATTCATTGCTCTGGCATCTTTTTCGAAACAAGAGACTTAGCGATTACATATCATTTTTGACAGGATTCACAAGATACACAGGATATCAAGGCTCAATTTTTTCAGACAGAACAAATCTACTGGTATAATATATCCTTGTAAATAAACATTTTGCCTTTCGATTATTCTGCCCTATCTCACTTCTATCTTGTAAATCCTGTTGTCCAGTCTAACATTCATAGAGTAAGTAACCGAATTTATTAATCAGAGCCCTTAGGGGGTGTGAAAAAATAAGTTGGTAAACTTACAGAAAACTTTAGTTGTTTTTCTTAAGGTTAGCACTATGTGAAATTCAAAGTTATTTATTCACACCCCCTTAGTCAGATCACGCCTCAAACCATTCGTGCTATCCAGTCGATATCCAGAAATTTGATTCCTGATATGCCAGACAGAATCATTGCTGCGACTGCCATTGAACAGGGCACGCCCCTTATCACGAAAGACGAGCTCATTCCGAACGCCAATGTGGTCGAAGTAGTCTGGTAGCCACAGCGATGCATCTTGGAGTAGCAAAATGATAGACACTATGCAGGGCAGAAGTGCCTTTATCGATACTAATGTACTTGCGCACATCGTCGGTGAGTCTCGTAAAGGGCTTGATATTCTCAAAACTCTGAGAGAGTATCTGTTCCAAGTTGTACCATTCCGAAAGTGTGTTTATGAATTATACTCAATGATTAAGGGCACTAATCATCGCCGCTCTTGTCTATTGCAGGATGCTCGAATAGTCGTTGGAGAATAGCTAGTGTTTCACGCATTTTTTCCCTACCCAAAACACTAAATCGTTTGAGAATGCGGGACTGCTCGATAGTGAAAAGCTTGTGCACTCGAATTAAACTAGGTTCAGGAAGCAAGCCAATTTCAAGATCTTTACTCTCCAGAGTGAGTGAATACTCATCGACTTTGCCTATCTTCGAAGTGATCACTACGACCACTGTATCGGGAAAGGATGCATTGTACTGATCGTTTGAAACAATCAAAACTGGTCGGCGCTTCGAGCCAGACATATCAGAGTAAGGAAAGGGGACCAGGACGATTTCGCTCTGCTTATATCCCATCCCAGGCATTCCCTCCCTTTTTCCACTCTTTCACTCCGGCCATCGCTGCTTCGGCCAGATCACTTGTGTCCTGAGGCATAACAACGCCCCACCTTTCTGCCAGGACGATCTCAGCCAGACGATTCAGCTTCTGCAGAAACTCGCGATCCTTCAACAAAGCCGCTGTCTCTTTTAGTAGCTCGTATTCTCTCTTGGGGATCGTTACCGTTTCCATGTCGCTCACTCCCAAAATCATTCGTCAGATTAAAACCGATTTCTTATTCATGCATGATGCAATATAGTATGAATTTTGTTTCATGCAAGTGTAAATCATCCCAGTATACATTTCATATACATTATGACTTCTGTCTAGAAATAGTCATAGTTACTGGAGATTCGCGATCTTCGACAAATATGGCTTTGAAAAATGGCTATCCTTGACTAGTTTAGTACCATGATTGCATTAACAAGAAAGTGAGATAATCAATATGCAAAACGAAGAGATCTTGAGCCTTGATAATTTTCTCGCCAATGCAGATGATTTCATTGAACAATTGAGCGCTACACGTAAGCATCTGGTATTAACCAGAGATGGCAATGCTGTGGCGGTCGTGCAGGATATAGGTGAGTATCGAAAATTGCTCGATGCGCTTTCTATGCTTAAATTGATGGCGCAGGGAGAAAAAGACATTCAGGCTGGAAGAACAAGAAAGCAAGAGGATGTCTTCAAAGGCTTGAAAGAGCGTTTGGAGTCGAAGGGCGCTTAAGCGGTCCAAAGTATACTGGGCACAGACGGCGGAAGAAGATCTGACTGAGATTGCGGAGTTCATAGCAATGGAAAATGTTTCGGCAGGACGACAATTGATTAAGACTATTGAGGCAAGGGCACAGTCATTGAAAAGTCTACCGAACCGAGGAAGGATCGTTCCAGAGTTGCAACACTTCGGCATTTCTTGCTATCGTGAACTTCTGGTCAAACCGTGGGAGGATTATCTATCGTGTAGAAGAGAACTCAGTTTATATTTTGGGCGTATTCGATGGTCGCAGAAATTTAAACGACATTATTCTTGAGCGGCTCCTGCGTTCCTGACGGTTCTCCCCTCAGACCATTCGTGCTACACAATCAATATCGTGAGCTCTGATTGCTGATGTGCCAGACAGAATCATTGCTGCGACTAGTGCTTACTTGCTTAAATTAGCGTAACATGATTCGGGATGCTTTGAATAAACGGTTTTCTTTGTCCATTGAAAGGGTGCTGCATTTTCGTTATAGACTTTTACGAAGTTATCAATGGCCTGTCGAACCTGTTGGGGCGACGTAAAGTTTGCTCCCTGCAGGGCACTTCGACTGAGAATACTGAACCAACATTCAATTTGGTTAAGCCAGGATGCATTTGTGGGTGTGAAATGAAAAGTCACATTCTTATTTCTCTTAAGCCAGTTATCGTGCTTTGGTTTATGGGTATTTAAATTATCGAGAATAACGTGAATCTCTTTTCCAGGGTAAGCGGCAACAATCTGATTCATGAAATCCAGGAATTCTACTCGGCGCCTGCGCTTGTAATGGCCAGTTTTTACCATGCCGGTGACGATATCAAGAGCGGCAAACAGGGTGGTGGTCCCATGACGCTTGTACCGGTGGCTGAAACCGGTCAACGCTTTTCCATCAGGTAATTTCAGCCATCCCTGCGCTCTTTCTAATGCTTGAATATGAGGTTTCTCATCGACACACAGAACAATGGCATTTTCAGGTGGATCAAGATATAGACCAACAACATCAGTGGCCTTCTGAGCGAACTCTGGGTCGGTGCTTATGCACCAACTACGTTTTCTCTGCAGTGAAATACCTTGATCGCGCAAAATCCGCCAGACATGGTCGGCAGATACGCCTAATGCTTCGGCCAAAAGACGACCATTCCATTTTGAATAACCAGGGGGTGGTTCTTCATCTAACTTCGAGAGTATGCGTTCAAGTGTTGAATCATCATACGTCTTCGGCTTTCCAGACCGATAGGCATCAGACAATCCAATGAGACGTTCTTGGGCAAAACGTCGACGCCATTTACTAATTCGAGCAGGTCGAGTGTTCAGTAACTCAGCGATTTCAACATTGTTTTTTCCCTCGGCAGCGTACAAAATCATTCGGGCACGCTCTACCATACGATGCTCTGTTTTTCCAGAACGAAGCCAGGAATTTAAAATGCTGATTTCTTCCTCAGTCAAGACAATTTCCGGTGCTTTTGCCATGATTCCCTCCGTTAATCAATCTATATCGAAGGGAATATACATATATTACGATGACTTATGCAAGTAAATACTAGTAATGTCAAAGCAATTGTGCCCCCATTCCTTACTCTTCGTCCCACAAAACCATTGAGATTTAAAATCAAAAATCGTATACTCGTTGTTTAAAACAAGAAACAGCAAACGAGAGCATCATACCAGGAAAACCATGGCAACCAAACGCGTTCCCAACTTCATTCGCAATATCATTCAGGAAGATAGAAAGAATAACAAGCATGGCGGCAAGGTGATCACCCGCTTCCCGCCTGAGCCGAACGGTTTTTTGCACATCGGCCACGCCAAGTCGATTTGCTTGAATTTTGGCCTGGCTGAGGAGTTCGACGGCGCCTGCAATTTGCGCTTCGATGATACCAATCCCACCAAAGAGGAAGATGTCTACGTCCAGTCCATCAAACAAGATGTGCGCTGGCTGTGTTACGATTGGCAGGAGCGCGAGTACTATGCCTCGGATTATTTCGAGACACTCTATGACTATGCAGTGCAGCTCATCAAAGCTGGCAAAGCTTATGTTGATGATCTGTCCGGCGACGAAATCCGGCAGTATCGCGGCACCTTGACCGAGCCTGGGAAAGAGAGCCCGCATCGCAACCGCTCAGTGGATGAGAATCTCGACCTGTTCGAGCGCATGCGTAAGGGCGAGTTCCCGAACGGCGCGAGAGTGCTGCGCGCTAAAATCGATATGGCCTCGCCCAACATGAACCTGCGCGACCCCGTGATGTCCCGCATCCTGCACACGCCGCACCATCGCACGGGC
>CAZVSL010000057.1:0-4336 GCA_964629935.1 uncultured Calditrichaceae bacterium
TGATTGTAAGTGTTATTCTTATGTTAGTGCGACGATTTATCACTTTGCATTCCTTCGCATTCCTTCTTCTCATTTTTGCGAAAAGAGACACCCAACATTTCGCAAAAATGGGAAAGCCCGCGGAAAGTAATGACATCGAAAAGAGGTATGCTCGCGGGTAGTTGTGATAATTGCTGCGAGCGCGGCGATTAGTTGGACGCGTTGGTTCTGGCTTTATTGCCGCGGCAGGTGATGCCTTCCGCTTTCCCGATCTCGACCAAACTCGCATCGATCATGCCATCGATGTTTTTGACGAAGGCACGGATATTGTCTTCCGGGTTGTAAAACAAAAAAGTCAATGTCTCCCTAACTGTACTCTGAACGACGATTTCTTTACCAAACCAAACTGGTGAACGCGCTGATCTGGTGAAATATGTCGATTTCTTTTTAATGTTTCACCGTGCGACACTGCCTGAAAATGACTGATCTCTTTTAAGACATCGAACCTACCTGCCGATAAAATGAAGGAAGGATTATACTACACGCGTCTTTAAAAAATAAGTTGTTAACACTAATTCTACCTTGATCGTTAAATTCATAGAAACCGGTATAGTATTTGCACAAATCGAACGGCTAATCTACGAGACGGATCCGAACATGGATTGCTACTATTGGATATAAGGGAGTGCAGAATGCGGCACAAGTTTGGAATCATTGTCCCCCTCTTTTTCGTTTTCTTGCTTATTCTCGGTTCACAACCGGCGCATGCGTACATCGGCCCGGGTGCAGGCTTCGCATTTCTGACATCTTTTCTGATGTTGTTTGCCAGTTTTTTTATGGCATTTTTTACGCTGTTAACCTGGCCCGTGCGTGTTATCGTTCGCTTTTTCAAGCGGCGCAAGGCGTTCGCCCATGCCAGAACCGACCGCGTGGTCATTCTGGGCCTCGACGGCCTCGAGCCAACCATCACCGAACGGCTGCTCAAAGCGGGCAAGCTCCCCAATTTGCAGAAATTGCGCGAGCAAGGCTCCTATTCGCACCTGCAGACGACTTACCCGGCGCTTTCGCCCGTGGCCTGGTCCGCATTTTCCACCGGCGTTGACGCCGGCGGCCATAACATTTTCGACTTTCTGTCTCGCCATAAACAGACTTACATGCCGGAGTTGTCTTCCTCTAAGGTCGGCACACCGAAACGCAAGCTGTCGCTTGGTCCGTACGAGATTCCCCTGGGCAAGCCGATTGTGCGCTTTCTGCGCCGCAGCAAGAGCTTCTGGAAAATTCTCGGCGATAACGGCATTTTCAGCCATGTATTGCGCGTTCCCATTACATTTCCGCCTGAGAAATTCAACGGTGCATTGCTTTCGGCCATGTGTGCGCCGGATTTATGGGGCACGCAGGGCACGTTTTCGTTATTCACGACAGATGAGTCTGTTGACCCCATCAAAGAAGGCGGCGATACTTCGATCGTGAGCCGTAAAGACGATCGCATCGAGGGATTCATCAAAGGGCCTGAAAACTCCATCAAGAAGAACAAAGAACAGATGAAGCTGAAATTCGTCGCCAAAATCCTCAGCGACGATGAAGCTGAGCTCGTACTCGGCAAGCAAAAAATCCATCTGCGAAAAAAGCAGTATACCGATTGGATCGAGCTGAAATTCAAAGCCGGCTTTGGTATCAAGGTTCAGGGCATCGCCCGTTTTTATCTGCTCGATACCCGGCCGCATTTTCGTCTGTACATGACCCCTATCAACATCGACCCGGAGAATCCGGCGCTGCCGATTTCCTTCCCGTATTTTTACTCGGTTTATCTGGCCAAGTTGTTTGGGAAGTATGCAACGCTTGGGCTGGCTGAAGATACCTGGTCTCTGAACGAAGGCATCCTGGATGAAGATGCTTTTCTCGAGCAAGCCTACTTAATCCATGAGGAACGTGAGAAGCAATTCTTTCATGCACTCGACAAGACTAAGAAGGGACTATGCGCTGTCGTCATCGACGCGACTGACCGCATCCAACACATGTTCTTCCGCACGCTCGACGATGACCATCCGGCCAACAATGGCAAGGAAACCAAAAGATACAAGCGTGTGATCGAAGATATGTACATCAAGATGGACCGACTGGTCGGGCGCACCATGGCAAAGATCAACAAAGACGACATCTTCATGGTTCTTTCTGACCATGGGTTCAAGTCGTTCAAGCGCGGCATCAATCTGAACGTCTGGCTTAAGGAAAACGGCTACCTGGTTCTGAAGGCAGGCGTCGACAAGACCGGCGAGTTTTTTCAGGGCGTCGATTGGACGAAAACCAGGGCATACGCCTTTGGACTGGCTGGCATCTATCTCAATGTCAAGGGTCGCGAAAAGCATGGCACGGTTGAAGCCGGGGCCGAATACGAGGAATTAAAGGCAGAATTGATCCGGAAACTCTCTGGCCTGCGTGATCCCAAGACGGGCGAGGTTGCGATCACACAGATGTATGACGCCCAAAAGATCTACAGCGGACCCTATGTCAACGACGGACCGGACTTGATCAGCGGCTATAACATCGGCTACCGCATTTCCTGGAACGGCGCCACCGGCGTCATCGATAACATCGTATTCGAAGACAACCTCAAGGCCTGGAGCGGCGACCATTGTATCGATCCGAAGCTGGTGCCGGGCGTCATTTTTAGCAACAAGAAGATTACCGCCGTGAAACCTGCGCTCATGGATCTTGCGCCAACTGTACTTGACATGTTTGGCGTGCCAAAACCAGGCTATATGAAAGGCGTCAACATTTTTGACGAAAGCAAAGACGGAAACAACGGACGCCGTGAGAATGACAAACAAACAAAGAAGACTGAGCCCAAGGAGGTTGTTGCAATAAAATGAAGAAGTCTGCAATGAACATGATTGCCCTGTGGCTGCTGATTGCAGCGTGCGGGCTGGCTCTGCAAGGCTGTTCGCAGTCTCAGGCCGATGCCGTGGACAAGAAAGTGATTGTGCTGGGCTTTGACGGCGTGGCGCCGCATCTGCTCGACCAATTCATGGCCGATGGCCGGCTTCCCAATTTTGCCAGATTGGCGAAACAAGGGGACTATAAACCTTTGGGAACCAGCATTCCGCCGCAGAGTCCCGTGGCCTGGTCCAACTTCATCACGGGCATGAATCCGGGTGGACATGGCATCTACGATTTCATCCATCGGGACCCTGAGGCCATGGTGCCGATTTCCTCGACCACGAAGACTGAGGGAGCCGGGAAGTCCATCAAGCTCGGCAAATGGATCATTCCCTTGTCGAGCGGTCACGTGGAAAATTTGCGCCAGGGCGCGGCGTTCTGGACAATTCTTGACGAAAAGAAAGTACCGACGACCGTATTCAAGGTTCCTGCCAACTTCCCGCCGGTAGAGTCAAAAGGCAAAAGCATAAGCGGAATGGGTACACCTGACTTGCTGGGAAGTTATGGCACATTTTCATACTACACCGATGATCCGCCGCCTAATCGCGATGACATTTCAGGCGGAGTCGTCTATCCCATCACCATGCTCAACAATAGTTTCGAATCTGAGCTGGTTGGTCCGAAGAACACGTTTTTGGAAGGCGAGCCCGATGCAGTCGCGCCGTTCAGACTTTGGCGTGACCCGGAAAACCCGACGGCCCGCATCGATATACAGGGCAAACAAATCCTGCTGCGCGAGAAAGAATGGAGCGACTGGGTACAGGTGGAGTTCGACCTGTTGCCGGCGGGCATGCAGTCTGTCACCGGTATCTGCCGCTTCTACCTTAAAGAGGTGCGTCCGAAAATCAAGCTCTACGTGAGTCCGGTAAATATCGATCCGTCAAATCCCGCGCTGCCGATTTCGACGCCGGAGGATTACGCCCAGGATCTGCACAGATGTTGCGGCCATTTCTATACGCAAGGCATGCCGGAAGATACCAAGGCGCTCTCATGGGGCGTGTTCGATTACGCCGACTTTCACAGCCAGAGTCAGAACGTTCTCGAGGAACGATTGCGTTTGTTCGACCATGTTTACGATCAATTCGAGCAAGGTCTGTTGTTCTTTTATTTCTCCAGCACCGATCAGATAGCCCACATGTTGTACAAGATGATCGATCCGGAGCATCCGGCTTACGACCCGCAGCTCGCCGACAAGTACGGCGATGTCATCGCCTCTGTTTATGAAAGCGTGGACAAAGTCGTGGGCCAGGTGTTAGATACCATGGATGACGAAACCACGCTGATCGTGATGTCTGACCATGGCTTTGCTTCGTTTCGACGCGCCGTACATCTGAACACCTGGCTGCTCAACGATGGCTACATCACGCTCGTGGACACCAGCAAGCAGGCAGAAAGCGAATACTACATGAACGTCGACTGG
>CAZVSL010000057.1:4346-18345 GCA_964629935.1 uncultured Calditrichaceae bacterium
GGCTTCAACGGCTTGTACGTGAATCTGCTCGGACGCGAAAAGTACGGCATCGTCAAGTACAGCGAGAAAGATGCTTTGCTGGACGAAATCTCCGAAAAGCTGCTTGCGCTGCGCGATCCACGCAATGGCAAGAAAATCGTAGATCGGGTCTATCGCGGTGACGAAATATACTCCGGCGCGAACATACGCTGGGCGCCGGATTTAGTCATCGGCTACGACCGCGGCTACCGCGCCTCCTGGGAAACAACCATCGGCAACTTCCCGAAAGAGTGGATAGCCGACAACATGGATCCCTGGAGCGGCGACCATTGCATGGCGGCCGAGCTGGTGCCGGGGATTATTCTCTCGAACAAGAAGATCATCAGCAAAGACCCCAAGCTATATGATCTGGCGCCTACAATTCTTGCCGAATTCGGCGTCGATAAAACCGAGGTAATGGTTGGAGAGTCAATTTTCTGAGAATCAGAATTAAATCAGGAGTAGTCAATGTTAGGTGCAAAAATCAAGCTCGAAAAAGAACTGTATGACCGCGTGAAGAAGTTTTCTGAAGTAGCTGGCTATTCTTCTGTCGAGGAATTTGTCACGCATATTCTGGAAAAAGAGCTCTCGTCGGTAGATGATACAGAGAGCGATGAAGAAATCAAAAAACGACTTCAAGGTTTGGGTTATCTATCATAGCTGATGGTAAACACTGAGACTGTCCAAAATGACTCTCAAGTCATCCCGAGCGGATTCGGGGGATGACACGGATCGCTGGATAATACGCTTCGACTCCGCTCAGCGCGACAGTGGCAGCATCGTTCTGGACTTTTCGGAAAGTCCATGTTTATGCCCAAATAATCGAAAATCTATTACGAGCAACACCTTATGAACTTAATAAATACTGCACTGAATTCTGTTTTTGGCATATTGTTCCTGCCCTTCAAGCATCTCGACCCCTTATGGGCAATGCTGGTGATCTCATTTGTAACCGGCGTTGTCATGTTGGTCATCTTTAAGGCTACATCTGACCAATCAGGTATCAAACGGGCGAAGAATCTCGTGAAGGGCCATTTTTTGGCCATTCGGCTTTATAAGGACGATATTGGCCTCATGCTCGACACGATGAAGAACATCATTGTCAGCAATCTGCTCTACATGAAGCAGTCTCTGCGCCCCATGCTGTTTCTGCTGATACCCGTAGGTATCGTTCTGGTGCAGCTCGGCATCCGCTATGAATACCGACCCCTCAATGTGGGCGAGAAGACGATTGTGTCATTGCGGGTCGAAGATGAGTCTGTGGAGCTGAACCAGGTCAGACTGGACTTGCCGACGGGTCTGGTGCTCGACATGCCGCCGGTTCGCGTTGAGCAGTTGCGGGAAGTGAATTGGCGCATCCGTGCTACCAAACCCGGCAGTTACAATTTGTCATTCAAATACGGCGATAGTGTTGTCGACAAGCATCTGCTCGTCGAGGATGGTTTGGTTCCCATCGCGGCGCAGGTAGCCAGCAATAACATCGCTGTCACCCTCATGAATCCACCGGAATCCAGCTTGCCGGAGACCGCCTTTGCATCTATGGTTTCGATCAGCTACCCGAGACGCGAATTTGACTTCCTGGGTATGAACGTGCACTGGTTGGTGGCGTTTTTTGTGCTGTCACTGGTAGCAGCATTTGGGTTCAAGGGCATCATGGGTGTGGAAGTATGAGGCGGCGTCGGGCGTGATGCGCCGCAAGGCAGAATACAATCAAGAGATGATGGTGCGAATAAGATTCGTGCGCTATTCAAGTGTGAGCAAGGAGTCAGATGAGTTACCGGTTACTTTCGTTTAAGACGAGTGATGAGCACGATATCGAGCAGTGGAATGATCGGAGTTTGGAAGGCGAAATCGCCAGTTTTAGAGGCCGCACACTGGTCCGTATCTTTGAAGAATTTTTGCGAAAATCTCCGGCGCGCATTCTTGAAGGTGGATGCGGTTTCGGAGCGTGGTGTGAGTGGTTTCAACAGCGCGGGCATGAAATCGTTGGCATCGAGTATGATGAAAACATCGTCAAACAAGCAAGGGCATTCAAACCGGATGTTGCGGTTGAGCTTGGCGATATCACGGATCTAAAATATCCGGACAACAGCTTCGATGCCTATATTTCTCTTGGCGTGATCGAGCATTTCGAGCACGGACCCGAGCAGGCGCTGGCGGAAGCGCACCGCATTTTGAAGCCGGGCGGTCTCGCCTTTGTGACCACGCCCTGGTTAACCGTGTTTCGGCGTATTGTGTCTCACCCCATCCGCAGCTTATATTTTCTCAAACGAAAATTGCAGGGCAAACCCAATTATTTCTGGGAGTACCGCTTCACCAAGAATGAGCTGCGCACCTATCTGGAAAAAGCAGGCTTTGAAATCGTCCATGAAGATGTCGATGATTACGAGCCCGGCGTCACCAGCCGGCACATCGGATTGTGGGCTGACTGGTTTTTCCTGCGTCAGCCGGACGGCGAGATTTGGGAGCTGAACGAGACCGGCAAGTCGGTGCTTAAGATGCTGCGGCGATTTTTCCCTGAGACCTGGTATTGTTCCGGATTGCATCTGGTGGCGCGCGCTGTTAAAGAGCCGGTGCGTTCACACTCGGAGGCCGGCGGCAACGGACAGGTGAGCAGGATAAAAACAAATGTTGAAAAGGTAACCTGAATGGGTTATATTTCAAAATTTCATTGAGTTACTGAAAATTGAAGGAATGATTATGGATTTGATAGCACCACACGGCGGCAAGCTCATCAACCGCGTACTCAAAGGCGACGAGCGAGAGGCCGCTTTAGAAAAAAGCAAAAACCTACGCAGAATACAGTTGAATGGCATTTCAATTTCGGACCTGGAGCTGATTGCAATAGGCGCGTGTAGCCCGCTGACCGGCTTCATGAAAAAAAATGATTACGAGAGTGTGGTCGAAAATATCCGGTTGGCAAATGGTTTGGTCTGGTCCATTCCGATTACTCTGCCAGTGTCCAAAGCATTTGCGCAGGAGCTGAAAGACGGCGAGCAGATCGTTCTGACCACTGAGGCCGATTATCCGCTGGCGCTGATGACCGTAGAAGAAAAATATAGCTACGACAAGCAACGCGAAGCTCAGCAAATTTATAAGACCACGGACGAAGCGCATCCTGGCGTGGCGCGGGTGCGGCAGCAAGGCGAGGTGCTTCTGGGCGGCAATATTGAGCTTATCAATCATGTGCCGGATTTACCGTTTCAAGATTTCCGCCACGAGCCCGGGACCACGCGGCGCATGTTCCAGGAACGCGGCTGGCATACCATTGTGGCGTTTCAGACCCGCAATCCCATCCACCGGGCGCATGAGTATCTCACTAAAGTTGCACTCGAAGGCGTCGATGGGCTGCTCATTCATCCGCTGGTCGGCGAAACCAAGTCCGACGATATCTCCCCGGAAGTGCGCATGGAGTGCTACAAGCTCATGATTGAAAAATATTACAATCCGAAGCGTGTGATGTTGAGTGTGTTTCCGGCCGCCATGCGCTATGCCGGCCCGCGGGAGGCGATTTTTCACGCTATGGTTCGCAAGAACTATGGCTGCAGCCATCTTATTGTCGGTCGCGACCATGCCGGTGTTGGCGACTATTACGGTACCTACGAGGCGCAGGAGATCTTCGACCAGTTTACAGCGGACGAGATTGGCATCACACCCATGAAGTTCGAGCACGCGTTTTATTGTAAACGCACAAAACAAATGGCTACGGCCAAAACCAGTCCTACGACCGGGCCGGAAGAACGTGTTTTCCTGAGCGGCACAAAAGTACGCGAGATGCTCTCGCGCGGAGAAATGCCGCCGGAAGAGTTTACGCGCCCGGATGTCGCAGAGATTCTTATGGAAAGCTACCGCAACTCATGATAATTCCCAGCGCGGCAAAGCCGCATGGGCCGAATTACTTCTCATTCTTTGCATTTTATTGCAAAAAATGAGAAGCAATAGCATGGAACGATAACTTAATTCAACTCGGGAGGTTAGTTTTAATGGCAGGTGAAAAAGCATGTACAATTTGGTTCACCGGGTTACCGTCATCCGGAAAATCTACTCTGGCAGTTTTGCTTGAACAGGAACTCAGAAAACGCAAGCGCAATGTTGAAGTTTTGGACGGCGATGTAGTACGGACTAATCTGAGCAAAGGGCTGGGATTCAGCAAGGAAGACCGCGATACCAATATAAAGCGAATTGGCTTTGTTTGTCATCTGCTGTCTCGTAACGGCACGTTCGCTATTTCGGCAGCGATTTCACCATACAAAGAAGTGCGCGAAGCGGTGCGTGACATGATTGGGGATTTTGTCGAAGTCTTTGTTGACTGTCCGTTGGAAGAATGCATTAAGCGCGACGTCAAAGGCCTTTACAAGAAAGCGCTTGCCGGCGAAATCAAGAGCTTTACGGGTATTTCAGATCCTTATGAGTCACCTGAAAACCCAGAAGTGGTGGTAAAGACCGAAAGCGAAGAGCCGCACGAAAGCGTGCAGAAGGTTATGGCCAAACTCGAGGAGCTTGGCTATCTGGCCAAGAATGGCGCGGCCCGGACCGTTAAATCCGAAGATATGGCAACAGCATGATTGAAAATGGACGCCACGCTCCAGGCTGGTGAGGGCGCATGAGCAGGGCGCCTTCTCACCAGCTCAGTGGTGAAAGGACAATGTCTGAAAACGGAAAAATTCGGGTTCTGCAACTCGTAGAAGGTATGAATTGGGGTGGAGCTGAGACCAAGTTGCTCGAGCTCATATCCCACATGGACCGCCAGCGTTTCGATACCACGGTCTGTAGTCTGGGAATCGGCGATCGCATCCGCACACGTTTTGATGAGCTGGGGATACCGTTCGTGAGTCTCAAGCGCAGAGGCCGCATCGATCCCAAGCTGGTTTGGGATGTGTCGCAGCTTATTCGGGAGAAGAAGATCGATGTGGTTATGACTACGCTGTTTTATGCCGATGTCGTCGGAGCCCTGGCCAGCGCCATCAGTCCCAACAAGGCTGTCTTCTCCTGGGAAACCATATCTGCGCCGGAATGGCTGCTGCGCCATCGGCTGTGGGCATACCGGTTTGCCATGCGTTACTGCAGCAAGGTGATCTCCGTCTCGAACGCCACAGCCCGATGGCTGGTTGAAAAGCGCGGCCTGTCTGAAAGACAGATCACGGTCATTCCGTATGGCGTCAACCTGGCGCTTTACCAACAGGGCAAAAACCCGCAACTGCGGGCAGAGCTGGGACTTTCACAGGATGCCCTGGTTGTGGGCGTTGTCGCCCGCCTGCACCCGCAAAAGGGACACTGCTATCTCATCGAAGCAGCGCAGAAAATCTGCCGGCAGCATCCGAATGCGCAATTCGTGTTTGCCGGCGATGGCGAGCTCAGAACTGCCCTCGAAAAACAGGTTGCCGACGCCGGATTGACAAAGCAGTTCAATTTTCTCGGTTTCCGCAGCGACGTCAAAGATTTGCTCCGCACCTTCGATCTGTTCGTTCTGCCTTCGCTTTATGAAGGCTTGCCAAATGTCATTCTGGAAGCGATGGCCTGTGGCCTGCCTGTGGTCGCCACCTCGGTGGATGGCACGGTCGAATTGGTCGATGATGGCGAGACCGGATTTCTGGCGCCGCCTGAGCAGCCGGACGCACTGGCCGAAAAAATCCAGCAGGTTCTGAGCGATGATGCGCTGCGCCAGAAATTTGGACAGATGGGCCGCAAGAAAGTAGAAACGCAGTACTCCCTTGAATTGCAGGTGCGCAGTTTTCAGGAGTTGTATGAGAAATATGCCGTAAACGGCAAGACCAACGGTCGAGCCTGAGCGATTTCTGATTCTGTTCAAACCTGAGACAACTGTATTCCCACGAACAGCCGCCGCAGCCTCCGTGACTGTGAGCGGTTATCTTTCCTGGTTTTAATTTCATTAAAAACAGTAACACAGCTCTCCCCCTGCTATGGCACATGAATTGCGCAGGACTTTGCTGCCCTTTTGTGGCTTAAGGTCATGATAATTCCTGGCTAATAGTTAATATCAGGTTACTTCTTCCGATAATAGATATGATGGAAAACAATGGTGACAAGGTCGCGATTCTGATTCCGGCGTTCAATGAGGCGGGCTCCATTGAACGCGTGGTGCGTGGCATACAGGCGACCAAACCGGGCGTGGACATTGTGGTTATCAATGATGGCTCAGCTGACAACACCGCTGCTCTGGCAGAGCAAGCCGGCGCAATTGTACTTTCTCTGCCCGTGAATCTCGGTTATGGCGCGGCCTTGCAAACTGGCTACAAGTATGCCCTGCTGAACGGCTATGACTATACCGTACAGATCGACGGCGACGGCCAGCACGATCCCAATTTCATCGACGCCTTGATCGGGGCGCTCAAGAACGGGGCGGATGTGGCAATCGGCTCGCGCTTTTTGGGCAAACTGGGGCAGTACGACAATCCGGCGCTGCGCCAGATTGGCATGATGTTCTTTCGTTTCCTGATATATCTGTTCATCAAGCGCAGAATCACTGACCCGACTTCCGGGTTCCAGGCGATGAATCGTAGGGTTGTGGAGTTTTTCGCCACCAGCCTGCAATATCCGACGGATTTTCCCGACGCCGATATTATCATCCTGCTGCACTATAACGGTTTTAACGTGCAGGAAGTCCCCGTGATCATGCACAACAGCGAAACCGGCAAATCCATGCACAGCGGCTGGAAGCCGATCTACTATATCATCAAGATGCTGCTTTCCATCTATGCCGTGCTTTTTGGCAACGACCGACTGGCGAAGGTGAACCATGCCTCTTAGAGCGCAGTTGATCATCATTCTGTTGAGCTCCGGGCTTTTGCTTTTCGTACTGAACCTCATCAGAAAACGTAAGCTCAAGATTGAGCATTCTGTCCTTTGGTTGCTGGTCAGCCTGATTATTATGGTCGCTTCGGTCTGGACGCGTCTGGCTGATCAGGTCGCGTTGTTTCTCGGCATCGAATATCCGCCCGCGTTGTTTCTCTCGATTGCGATTTTCTTCTCTCTGATCATTCTCATGCACTTTTCCATCGAGCTGTCTAAACTCAAGGATCAGAACAAGAATCTGACTCAGGAGCTCGCAATCTACAAGAATCTGGTTAATGAGATTTCCAAAAGGACCCATAAACTGAATGACAATCACCCCGCTCACGCAAGAGACCGTACCGCTGTGGAATAGCTTCCTGAACCAGCATAAGCAGGCCAATTTTTATCAACTCCCTGGATGGAAAACTGTTTTCGAGTCTGTTTTTGGATACAAACCCCATTATTTGCTGGCCATGGATGAACAAAAGCAGGTCACGGGTGTCCTGCCTATGTTCCTGATGACAGATATCTTCAGACGCAAATACCTGATTTCAAATCCCTTTTCCAACTTCGCCGGAATTTGTGCGCAAGATTCCGGAACGGAAGCGCAATTGATAAGCCGCGCAATTCAGATTGCGCAAAAGGAAAAGGCGAGATATGTGGAGTTCAGGCAGTTGCGCCATCCGTTGCATCGCAACCTGCCGAGTAAAGATAGCTTCGTCACGCTGATGCTGGAGCTTGCGGATGATGCCGACCAGCACTGGCGCGATATTTCGTCGCGCAACCGCAACAAGATCAGAAAGGCAGAAAAGAACGGCTTAAGTGTTGACTTTGGTATGCAGTATCTTGAGGATTTTTACCGGGTCTATGCCATCAATTTACGCCATCTGGGAACTCCGAATTTCCCGCTTCGCATGTTCCGGAAGGTCGCTGAGGTTTTCAGCGAAAACGTGGAGCTGCTGGTCCTGAAGCACGGGCACAAAGTGGTATCCGGTATGTTTCTGTTCAAGTTCAAAGACATGATTTCGGAGCCATGGGTGGCATCGCTGCGCGAATACAACAGGATATATGTCAATAATTATTTGTATTGGCAAGCGATCAAATATGCCTGCGACAATGGTTTCCGTATTTTTGATTTCGGGCGTTCGACTGTGGATACGGGCACATATCATTTCAAGCTGCAGTGGGGCGCGAAGGCAGTACCATTGCACTACCAGTACTCACTGAACGGAAAGAATCAAATACCGGCCGTCGACGCCAATAATAACAAATATCAACGCGCCATCGATTTGTGGAAGCGGTTGCCGCTTGCGATTACCAATTTTGCCGGACCACGCGTGGTACAATATTTGCCTGAGCTGTAGGAAATTTGATGAGGCTATGAAAAACATCCTGACGTTTGACATCGAAGATTGGTACCATCCCAATCTCGCCGATAAGCAGCTTTTGCAGGGCATCACTCTCGAAGACCGCGTGGTAGAGCCTACCTTACGTATTCTCAACATGTTAGATGAAACCCGGAATACAGCGACATTCTTCGTGGTGGGTGATGTGGCGGAGAAGTTTCCGGAGCTGGTGCGCGAGATGGCAGCGCGTGGCCATGAAGTTGGCTCACACGGCTATCGCCATAATCTGGTTTATGACTATGATAAATCGCAATTTAAGTCAGATTTACGTCAGGCTTTGGAGGCGCTCAATCGCGCTGTAGATAGTGAGGTTATTGGCTATCGGGCGCCATCCTGGTCGCTGAGCCGCAAGCGCACGCCCTGGGCCTGGGAGGTGCTGAGCGAGTGCGGCTTCCGGTATGATTCCAGTTTGTATCCGTTTGAGACATTTCTGTACGGCGATAATGACTCGCCGCGTTACAGTTATGAGGTCGCCTTGCCCGATGGAGAAATGTTCCCGCAGATTCCACCTTCGGCAGCCGAGGTGTTTGGCAAGCGTTTGCCATTCTCCGGCGGTTTTTATTTCAGGGTTGTACCGTATCATGCCATCAAGCTGGGTATCCGGCAGTATAACCGCGCCGGACAGCCGGCTGTCATATACTTGCATCCATGGGAAATCGATGTCGAACAGCCGCGCCTGCCCGTTGCTGCAACCAGGCGATTTATCCTTTACGCGAATTTGAATAAGACAGAACGCAAATTGATGCGTCTGCTTCAGGATATGAAGTTCACCTCCATCCGTGAGCACTTCGGATTCAAGGATTCGCAACATCAGAACGCAGACACCCAAAGCACAAAGGTTCTGTCATAATCGATGCAGTCTACATTGTTAAAAAGATTTCAGCACCTCAGCCGCTATGAGCAACTGGCGATCGCTTTCAGCCTGATCGTCCTGATTGCGCTGTGCGTGGTTGGCTCGTTTCACAAAATGGGCGGCTATGGCGTCGAGACCGATTTCTATTGGGCTTATGCGCCGGACGCACAACGCATCCTGGACGGCGAGCTGCCGCAGGAGCCCGGCGTTGGCCCCGGCTATCCACTGGTTCTGGCCGGGATCCAATTGCTGTTCGGTGATTGGTTTGTGAGCGGCAAGCTGCTCTCGATCTTGTCGAGCGTCTTATGCGGCCTGTTCACTTTCAAGTTCTTGCAGGCGCTGTTTGACGCCAGAGTAGCTTTTTTTACACTCGTGCTCTGGCATGTCACCGTACTGCCGTGGTCGATTACCGCCGGCACGGATTTGTTCTTCGCCATGCTGGTCTCAGCCTCGCTTTATTTCCTGTACCGCAACGGCCGTTTGACCCGGGCAAACATCGTCATGAGCGCTGTTTTTATGGGCCTAACCTATCTGACCCGGCACAATGCTGTGGTCTTGCCCATCGGTGTCTTTCTTTTGATTCTGTTTCTGAATCCGGAGTCCTGGTCGTGGCGGGCCCGCGGCGTCAACCTGGCCATTTTTGCCGGTATTTTCATTCTGGTGAATTTGCCCTGGGGAATGGTGCAGTATTTCAGCGGCGGCAGTGCTGTGCGCAGCGATAGCTATCTCATCATAGCCAGCCACTATTATGGCCAGCCGGGCGTGGTCTCCTCGGAGGATATGCGCCTGGCAGCCAAGAACTTCGACTCACTGCAGTCGGTCATCTTTTATGATTTCGGGCACTTTGTCAAGCACTACATCTCGAACCTCTATCATCATTTTTATAAAGTTCTGATTCACTCGGTCCGGTTTCCGTCATTTTTGTTCGTTGGCGCCGGCGCGGTTTTACTGCTGCCCAAACTCAATCGTCGCCAGCTTTCTCTGTTTGTATTTCCGGCGTTGAGTTTTCTGCTGCTTTGCCTTGTACATTATGAACCACGCTACTATCTCTATATTTTATCATTTTTCCTGTTGTTTGTGGCGTATTTTCTGTTTCGCGATGAGCCAGGCAGTAGAGCAGCCCCTGAGGATTGGCTCAGCGTGAAGTTGCAGAATTTGGCGTTTGCAGCGACCGTGCTGCTTGTGCTGATTTTTTCTGCAAAGGAAGTCAGGGCAAATATCCATGCCGAACCGCGCGAATTGTTGGCGGTCGCGCAGGGATTGCAGGACAAAGTTGAAGCGCGCACGGCTATCATTGCGCGCAAACCGCATCTCGGTTTTCTGACCGGCATGAGGACTGTGTATTTCCCGGAGGCCACGACCCTTGCGGCTCTGGCGGATTATGCAGAGGCGAAGCAGGCTTCCTATCTGCTCTACGGTCAGGTTGAGGCCGAACGCCGTCCGGAGCTGCGAATTTTGCTGGAACCGGAGCGCGCGCCGGCTGCCTTCGAGCCCATTTACGTCCGGGATAATCCCAGGACGGTTGTATATAAAATCAGAATTTAATCAAGACTATCATACCAAAATTATGGAGGTTTACATCACTCGTCCAACATGATACAGCATAGCGGGGGGAGGCGTATTGTCAAAAGAAACAATACCAAGGGAACTTCGATATGGACGCAGCAAACGTAAACATCTTGGGTTATTTGGCAAAGGGACATGCCGGAACAACAAGCATCAGGAGATTGACAGACATGAGTAAGTTCCAGAGCATTCGCGTGACAGCAATATTGTTGCTTACCACGCTGTTTGCGGTCGGTTTGACCACAGAAGCACTTTCGCAAAAGATCATGCCATTAGGCGATTCTATTACACGCGGTGTTGTGGGAGCGACCGATAACGCGGGTTACCGTAATGATTTGGCGCAGTTGCTGATCGGCGCCGGCCTGACCTTCGACTATGTCGGCTCATTGAGTGACGGCAGCAGCTTTGACCCCAACCACGAGGGACACGATGGTTTTCGGGCTGATCAGATTTTGCAAAACATAAACACCTATCTAAATAACTCGCTGAGCCAGCAAGGTAGTACTCAGCAGATGGTAGTTCTGCATATCGGCACAAATGATATTTCAAGCGACCAGACGCCCGAGAGTACGCGTGATGACATCGAAGGTATTATCGATGCCATTCATGCTTACAATCCGAACATAAAAATCATCATGTCCAGTCTTGTGCCGCGAAACGATGAAAAGGATACCCAAACAACGACGCTCAACAACCTCATCGAAGCGCTCTTCTATAAGAAACGCGATGACGATGGCCGCAATTTGTATTATGCCGGCGTCAGCGAGATTTTCAGCCAGAACCCCGATGCAAAGACCGATTGGCTTGACGACGCGGTTCATCCCAACGATGACGGCTACAATATCATGGCCCAGGTTTATTTCAATGCGATCATGGTAGCCTTCAACGCGACTACAACACAAGTTACCGACAACTTTGAGCGCACAGACCTCGGCATCACATGGGACGCTGATCCCGAGTATGTTATTCAGGGCGGGGACTTGGCGAACACGGCTACGTCGGGCGGCGGCTCCTGGGAGCAGATGGCCACGTACAAAGCGATCAAGAATCCCACCAGCGTCGCCGTCAAGTGGGCCGATGACGTCACCAACACCGGCATCACCGAAGCCGGCCTGGCATTGCTTCTGAATGCACCGTCACGGGATGCGGATGGCTATCTTGCCTGGATCTCCCCCAACGATAACAACCTGAGATTGTGGACGGTCAATAACGGCGTCACCGACCAGGACCTGCTGGACATAAACCCCATCAGTCAGGCGTCGCCGCCGGGACCGGGCGCTGTGCTCAGGGTTGACCTGGCAGTGTCGCCGGCCAATCTGCAGTTTGACTACTATGTCAATGACATATTTGCCGGTTCGGTATCTGTTGCTAATCCGGGCCTCTCCGGTGAGCGCTATGCCGGGTTTATTTCCAAGCATAGCCTGGAAAATGATATCGCGCAATTCTCCCTGACGAAAGCAACCGACACTGAGCCGCCCGCTCCGATCACAAATTTGCTGGCAGGTTCGGCATCGGCTACATCGATTACCCTGACGTGGACCGCCACGGGTGATGATGGCAACACCGGCCTGGCCTCCGGCTTTGATATCCGGTACTCGACCTTTGGCATAAACGAAGCGAATTTTGAACAAGCGATTCAGGCAACCGAAACGCCGGCGCCAGCGCTTCCCGGTAATTCACAGAGCTATGTGGTGACCGGGTTGCAGCCCGGCACGCAGTACAACTTTGCTATGAAAGTCATCGATGAATCCGGCAACACCTCGGATTTGTCAAATGTCGCGACTGCTTCCACGGTTCTCGGCAATATTGTAGAAGATAAATTTGACCGGGTAACCCTGGGCGACGAGTGGACGACCGCACCGGATTATGCTATCGTCAACGAACAGCTTAGCAACACCTCTGTTTCAGACATCGCATGGAATGAAATGGCGGTTTACAATGACCGCAAAAACCCCAATGAGGTGTCTTATAAGTGGGCAGACAATACCGATGCTGCCGGTATCGACCAGGGCGGCTTTTTCATCGCAGTTGGCAGTCCAAGCGCCACAGCGAACGGTTACGCCATTACCAGACGTACCGTTGGTAATGAGTTGCGGCTCTGGGAAGTCGTGGACGGCGAAATCATGGATGTCATCGAGAAAAACGAAGCTCCGATCTTGAACCCGCCGGAGCCTGGCGACGTGGTGAAGATCCAAATTATTGTTGAGGAAGACGGCAACAAGTTTGATTTTTTCAAGAACGGTGTTTTCGATGCCAGGGTTGAGGATGTAGCAAAGATGCACGATCTGTCCGGCGAATACTGGGCAGGCGTGGCTTTGCGGGGCAATCGCAATAACGATATCGACGACTTTACGCTTCTGCTGGAGCAGGGCGAGCCTTCGATATTCGAGATTGTGGCAGGCGATGCGCAAGTCGACACCGTGAATCAACAGCTACCCACTCCGCTGACAGTCCGGGTTACGGATGACGCCGGCACACCGGTTCAGGGTATCAACGTCAACTTTGCGGTTCTCGAAGGCGGCGGTTCAGTCGATGTTGCGCCGCCCAAAGAAGACATTGTGCTTGAAGCTGAACACGGGTCGCTTTCCGGCCCAATGGTGACTGCCACGGACCCGAATGCTTCGAAAAATGGCTATATTCATGTTCCGGACGGTCTGGGAGGTGATCCACTGAATCCGGGCATCGCAACCTTTACCATCAATATTGAAGATGCCGGCAATTACATCATTTGGGGCCGGGCGATCAACCCCGACGCCAACGCTGATGGGTTCAGGATTATTGTAGATGGCCAGTCGTTCAACTGGGATATCGGCCAGCGGGAGCACAGCACAACATGGATTTGGGATGCCGTCACGCATCGCGGCTCAGGTTCCGCACAGAATCCGGAGTTTGATCCCATCGTGATCAATCTGACCACAGGCTTACACACGGTCAAAATTCAGGAAGCAAAGGACGGCGCAAAGCTGGACCAATTTGTCATAACCAAAGAGAATTCAGGCTTTCAACCGCCTCTGGATCAGGGTGTGGTGGAGGCCGGCGGTACGTTCACGGATGCCGGCGGCGAAGCCAGTACCCGGTTACGTTTGGGCCCGTTGCCTGGCTTGAATCGCGTCCAGGCAACTGCGACTGGCTTGCCTTCGGTGGTGTTTACTGCCACGGGTCGCGCCGGCCGGGTGAATACAATTACCAAAATCTCCGGCGACAATCAAAAAGGCGACCGCGGCCAGCAGCTTGCACAGCCGTTTGTGGTGGAGTTGGTAGACGAGTTTGGCAATAAGGCAGCGGATGCACCCTCTACCTGGACGGTCATAACGGGCAACGGCACGCTTTCGCAAGGCGGCTCTGTCCAAACCGGCCCGGATGG
>CAZVSL010000058.1:0-17844 GCA_964629935.1 uncultured Calditrichaceae bacterium
AAAATGGCCGCTTTTAATCCGCCCGCCCCTGGCCGCCTTTGAGTGCCCCTTGACACAATCGAGAAAATCAAGTCGTTGTTGGAGAAGGACAATTGGAATCAACAATCCCCATCGGATTTTGACTTAGGAGAGTTACACCACCCGGACAAAGACCTTCTCATCTCGGCACTGCCTATGTCAGAGAGTGTGGAGGTGCTTAAGAGGGTATACTTTGAGAAGCAGGCTGGTAGCACTACAGAGTACAACTGTGCGATTCACGATTTGGTGCTGTATCATATCGAGGATCGGCTGACTGAAGAAGACTTTCTCGCACAACTTAAAAAGAATTTCTTCTGCCATCCTTTTATCAAAGCGTTTCTGGCAGAAGTTGACAAACAGGGAGGAGCAGTTCACTTTGGTTTCGTGAGAAGATGGCTGGCCTGCAATTGCACGAACGTGCCGTTGCCGAGAGCGTGGGAGGTGACGACGAATGTACAGATTTTGTTTAGATGGATAGTCGATTTGGGAGATGGGAGGTATTCCGTCGATGTTCCTCATAGCCACTCACAAAGGTTGAAAAAACTCAGGTGGGTCGATTTATAGAGTAAAAGAGCGGTTTTTTATTAAAAAATACTCTTTTGATTTGGGCATGGAACACTGGTGAGATTCTGAGTAATGTTTCAATGTAGCAGGAAACTAATCTTCCTCCTCTTCCATTTCCTCCTCATTTTTTACGTTTAGACTCTCCTTCAAAAACTGAGTGCCCACCTCTGCGAAGTCAATATGCGGCAGAACTTTGAGTTCACATCTCTTATATAGATTTTCTATGTCCTCTGTAATAGATTCATACCATTCATTTCTTATTGTTTCATCAATCTGTTGATACTCTAACTCCTCCCTTTCAAGATTGTTTGCATTGCACCAGCCTTCCAATTTTTCATCCAACCTATTTTTGAAAATGAATACTTCGGGAGAATACTGGGAGTTTGACTCTCGATCAAAGAATTCACCTTTACGTTGGATGACTCTTAAAATAATTTTGTGATATGCCGGCCACCTTTTAGGATCTGTCTGCCTTATTATTGCGGGTTTTAGTTCTGTTAGAATATTGATCCAAGCAACGGGAGATATAGAGTTTAGCCTTTTCAGAAACTCATTAATGTTGCTTTGGTACTCATTGCTGTCTGCCTGTTTCAAACCTTGAAAGTGATAAAAGGTCATAAACAAGCCTACTTGGAAGGCCTTAGTTCGGAATGATTCAAAGGCGGCATCGATTCTTTTTGATTCTACATCTTCTTTTTTTTGTTGCTCAATCAATCGCTTCCGCTTAGATTTAAACTCAGTTTCAATTTCATCCATTGCACTCCTGATGTCCTTGGAAGCGCCTGATATTCTCGTCTTCGGAATATTCCTGTAGGCATAATAGAGCCCTTCACCCCCACAAAACACCTTGTCCAAAACTTCTTTCTTTGTTGTTGAACCCCAGTTATCTCTTTCAGAAAAGAGTGTCCCTGCGGCTTGATAATGTATCTGCAAGAAGTTGAATTCGTCAAAAATTCTTTGAAACACTAGCCCGGCCGTCCTCTCGAACTCTTCTTCGATTTCTTCCATTGAAGCGGTGTTCATCTCAAAATACTTACTACTGTCTTCCTCGCCACTTAATTTTATGTATTTACCAAAAACACTTAATAAGCTTTTACATTGAGATGTATCGATTCTTGCAGTTTCTCTTTTAACCTGATGTCTGCCCAAATCAACATGGTAGCGGGTTCCAAAAAACACCCAATCCACCGCATGATGAATAATTTGTGGCGTTGTTAAAGTAAAGACATGTGGGTTGGAATAGCGAAGATCGGAATCAATATCTAGACCATTATGCAAGAGAGAAAACCTCTCAGGTTGAAATCCCGCGCTTTTTGCTATTAAAGAGTAGAAAAGCCTAGTCAAAACGGAAGACGGTTCATAGTCGTTTAACAGGATCGTCCTTGATTCACTCACGGGTTTTGCTGTGTTGTTTACATCTACGAACAATTTCCTCGAAATCAAGGCTGGATCGAGAGTTGTGTTATTCGTCTCAACAAATTCAAACCATATCAAAGTTACCGGTAAATCTGCTTTGAATTCCTCCCTGTCTTGGATTTGTTTTTGAATGCCTTGATAAAATGGCTGATACAATTCTGCATTTCTATATTCAAAGAAGTCGCCCGTAACAACTCGGAACGCATTTGATCTGTGTTGACCGTCTAATACTATTATGTCTGAATTTTCTGAATATATCTTTAATATTCCGAGTGGTGTATTATTTAGGATCTCAAGTTGCCAGAATTCCTGCTTGTTTATATTATAATTCAGAACTTCTTCATTGCTTTTATCTTGCCTTCTAGGATAAGTATTATCTTTGCTAATCAGGAAATCTTTTGGTATAAGAACCGCCAAAATTGCCGGGAAAAATGCTATTCCACTTTTTTTTCCCAGCAAATATGGAACTAGTTCATTGGCAACTCTGGAATCGTTTAAATCTCTCTGTAAGAGAGAACTCAAATCGTTTATTAATTGAGGCTCAACTCGCTCACGCATAGGCCTAAGTTCCTTCAATAAGAGATGGGGCCCTTGTCCCTTGGTCCTATTATTCGCAAAAGTCGAAAAGTATCTCACCATATATTTCGAGTCAGGTATTTGAAATTCACCATGCAAGCCGTAAAGTTCAATGGCCTGCTTTTGAATTTGAGGCACTTTTATTTTGTTCATTGATTATCCTATTCGAACTTTGATTAATTTTTGCCACATAATGGGTGATAGGTTCTATTAAGGAAATTCTCAACATCTAATATTTCGGAAGACAAGCCCTCCACCTCAAGAATCTTTACTACAAAATCAGTTTCATCAATTTCCAACTCCTTTTCTTGGATAATTTTTGTAACTCTACCTGCAAACTGTGATTCGTGTGATTCATCTATAATAGTGGCACCATTGATTAACTTCTGGAGAGTTAATTTGTGATCATTTAACCTTTTCTGCAATGTTTGATCCCGAGTGATTCCAATGTATATAGGAGGAGAAAACTTTAAGGTAATCTTCTCCAAAAAACTCTTATCGGCAACCGCTGGGTGAATGCTCTCTTGAGCCGTAATTACCCCGTGATACTCCTCCTTAAGAAATGAACTTGCTTGAACTTGAAAATCTTTTGTTTTGAAAAATTTATAGTAATCAAGAACTCTTTTATTTTTATTGTAGTAAAGATACCAGGCGTAGACACCTGGTTTTTGAGGCAACAGATGGAACTCATGTACTTTGAAATATTCTTTCATTTGTTCGTGCTATCCTCAAGCTTAAACAAAAACACGCCGCACACTCCGGCTCTTCATCCTTCTCCAAAATGTCGAGGAATCTCTTTGAGGTCTATTATTGCTCTGTCGGCGATTCTCCATTACAATTTTTCGAATTCTTCTTCGCTTAGTCCGGCTTGTCGAAGGATACTTTTAAGAGTTCCTAAAGCAATTTCTTTATGCCTGGGTACTGTGACCGTTCTTCTTCCTTCTTCCGTTTCTTTGGCAAATTTTACATGGCTTCCTTTCTGACTTACCTTTTTAAATCCTGCCTTTTTTAATTTGCGGGCGACTTCTCGATAGGATAGTCCCTTAAGAGGCATGAAGCTCGACCTCTAAATGTCGGATCTCCGGTAAGATAGTAGCCTGGGGTTCCTCAAAATGGAGCTCCAATGCCTCACGTAGATTTGCCAATGCTTCTTCTTTGGTCTTCCCCTGACTGGCTACATCTACTTCTATACATTGGGCAACATACCATTTATCTTCTTTCCAAATGCTTGCGCTAAATGTTCTTGTCATATTTCGCTCCACTTCTTTCGTGATATGATCGTCCTACCAACATTACGTGGATTGAAAATCAAGTTTTTCTCAAGCTTAGACAAAACACGCCGCACACCCCGACTCTTGATCCTCCTCCAAAATGTCCGCCAACTCTGAAAATCACTGACTTTGAGGCGTGTAATCTTTTGGATCGATTCTGCTGATAAAGTCAAAATTGTCAAAATCTTTGTCAGCACTGAATAACTCTTTAATGCCGTTGTTTTTTAGGATTGCAGCATGGATGGCATCCCGGGGCGTGAATTTAGTGTCTCTGTATTCTTCAACTAATTCAATAGCAAGGCGAATATCTGATTCTGTGACAGACAAAATCTTTAAAGGATACTTCAGGATATCGTTGCAAAGCTGTATTCCTTTTTCAATTAACCCAATATGACTGTATCGATACAGGAGCTCCTGGAATGTTTCTGTATCGACAACTCCGAGAAGTGATTGGGTTTCGATATCCTTCAAGATATGGAGGCAGGGATTCTTATAAGGATGCTGTTTCCCTGCGGCATACATGAAAATATTCGAATCCAGGAATACCGGTTCTGCCATTTATTTTAGATGTCCTGCTTCGATTTCTTTCTCCATTTCCTCCCAACCAGCGACTGGCAAATCCATCTCAGCAATTTTTTGTGTGACAGGTGTTTCTGCGAGTCGCGGCTTAATGAAGATGCCATCTTCTTTCACTTCGATGAGGACATCGGTTTCTGGGAGAAGACCGCACATCTCACGCATTTCTTTAGGAAGTTCGATCCTTCCATGCTTGTCTATTTTTGTGATTTGTTTTGCCATGTTCTTTCCAATTTTGTTACGGCCAATGACTGCCAATATATTCCAAGCGCGGCACAGCCGCAGCGTGGCTACATTGCTTCTCATTCTTTTGCATTTTCTTGCAAAGAATGAAAAGCAATAGCATAGCTTGTTTCGGCAATGGACATCTTAATAACCAGCGTCAGCTTGCTTTTGTTTCTAAACAAAACACGCCGCACACCCCACCTCTTCATCCTCTTCCAAAATATCCAGCAACCTATTTGAAGTATGTTGCGATTGTGCCTCAAGCCGCTGAACATGCTCTTCTTTGATCTGCTGCATACGTTCCGGTTTTGTCAGATCTTCCAGGCGCTCGTTCTGCATCCAGGTAAAGCCATCTTTTTCGTAGGCCATGGCTTTTTCGAACAAGTCACGGTGCTGTTCATAGAGCCAGACCCATTCAATCTTTTGCTGGAAAAAACAAAAATAACAGCCGGAACGACTGCGGTGGTAAACACCTGTGCCTTGTTCAACGTCAAATTCAATTTCTTTGTAATATTGGGGACGACCAACACCACTTTCGTCCAAAAGCCGGAAAACGTCTTCCTTGGTCAAAACTTCTTCGTTGTCCAGCAGCGGGAAGGTGTCTTCTGTTGCAAGGGAATAGTCGGTGAACTTCAGCAGCTCGAAAACCACATGATTAAATGCGGGTACGTCCAGATCCAGAAGCGCGTTCAATTTTGTGTGTTGGTTGAATTTAAAGGATAGATGGCGTTGAATGATGTCGATGGCAAATTGCAACTTTTCGCCTTTTAGGCTTTCTTCATATAGTCCCTTGACCTCAGGTATACGGTCATTTGCCAGTACCAAATTGATAACATCTTCACTCCAGATATTCCTACGAAACGGGAAGATCGATTGGATATTCTCCTTTTTGGAGATATAGGCCTCGCGATGTTCATCGCCGCGAATCGCCACATAAGATACCACCGGATCGTTGCCAACCCAGGCCTCAAACGGTTCGAGCTTGAGCTTCCTCGTACACCAGCGCGAGCCAGCAGATGGCAAGTAGCCACCGTACATAACGAGAAAATGGTCAAATGGATCTTCGGCGCTCTCAGGCACAGCGTTCAACTTGACAATACGTTTGCCAAGATAGCTCTCCAGGTTGTCGATGAGTTGATAAGTTTCATCGAGCTCTTTACCGGTATCGCAGAAATAGTACTCTATGTCGAGATCGGGGTAGTTGTCGCGCAGGTAGATCGCAAGAGCCGTGCTATCTTTCCCGCCGGAGATTCCCAGGACATGTCGAACTTTACTCATCATCTAATTCTCTTTTTAGCAGTTTTGACAAAACAGCCACATTGAGCTTCTTGTCCTTCGATAGATTTTTGCTCAAATTCTGTTCTAAGGAGTCAGCATCATGTTTTCCGTCTTTCGGAAGCCTTAGGATGTACTTTTTGTTGCCTTCTTCGAATGAAGTCAGTTCGATTCTGACGACCTCCTCTTTTGACTTGTCGAACGCGACCCCGGTGAGATCGCACAGGTTATCCAATTCCCGGAAAATGTTGACGAATCTTTCGTGAAGAATCTCCTCTTCCTCGTCCCTGAGAGAATTTAGGCTCTTTTCCATCAAGGCGTGCACCAGTGAATTGATCCAGGCCTTGCGCTCGTCCAGGTCAGAGTTCAGGCGAAGAAAAAAGGTCTTTTGATAGGGTAGGAGGAGATGTTGTTTTAGGGTCTGGTAACGTTCCTGGATTTTAGCTTTGTATTGTGCGAAACCAAGGTCACGATAGCCTAATTCTTTGAGAAAGTTAGTTTCTACTCGATTGTGCAAATCATCGTAACAACTCCGCAACTCTCGAATGGCATTTTGTAGTTGATAGAAATAATGTTCTAATGACCCATCACCGTCTCTAAGCTGTAGATCGGAATAGCCAAGTGCTTTGGGAAACTGTTCGAAAAATGTTTCTTCAGGATCGGTTGCGTTGGCAATGGCTTGTCGCAACGACCTTGCACTTTTAGAGAGGCTTTGGGTTCGTTTTGTGTAATCCGGTAACTCCTTGTAAAAAGTTAGAAACGGTCGAATGGTGTCAATAAACGAGGCGTTTGAAACCGCTGTCGTCGATTCTTTATTCAGCAAAGTTCTGTATTTGTTGAACAGGTCGAGTTTGACGCCGGCGACATTAAATGCTTTGAGTTTGAACGACCGCGGTTTTTTGATAACGAGATCGATGATTTCAGATGTGATGAACGGAACATAAACGTCATCTTTAAAAAGGGCGAAGTCATCTCGTCTAATGAACAAAAACAGCGGCAACCATAATTCAATGAAACCTTGCTTGAGCTTGAAAGGCTTGGTCGCCAATCGCTCAACAAACTCATCTAATCCTTTCTTGCTGACTTTCGTACTGTCCAGGAAGGTCGTGCTGGTTTGCCACAGCTCTTTAAAGGACGGGTCCATCGGCGAATCCAGGTAATAGCCACAATCGCCCTTGCGGTGAATGCCGGTTTTCTTGACCAGGGTGTAGTAGATGGTCTTTTCGGGCGGGAATTTATCCTTGTCCAGTCCAATGTCTTCGCGATCCCACTGGCTTAACAAAGCTTCAAAGAAGTTCTTGCGCGCAATGGTTACGGATGACGATGGCCGATGTCGGTTGACCAACTCGTTGCGAAAAACCGGTGTGGCAGGATAGGTGTGCTCACACATCTTCGAGAGCAAGGCATTGAAATCGCGTCTGCTATGGATGTCGATTTCGGTTCCTTTGAAGAACCATGTAATCTGAGAATCATCACAAAACAGATTCCGCAAAACAAAGTTATTCAATTCTTCGATGTGATGCGCTAAGATGTTCCTTAGTTCGCTTAATGCCACCCGATCATCGGCAATGGATTCGATAACGTATTGTACCTTTCGAATTTCCAGAAGACATTCTCTGATTCTTGCAGTATTTCTGTACAATACGAAAGCCGCACAATTATCAACCTTGCGAGAAAATTCACTCACATCCTGTTTGGTTACGTTTTCAGAAAAAATTAGGTTGATAAATCCATCCACTTCACCCGCAGGCGTGTGTTCGATCAAAGTATCAGACAAATGAACTTTGAAGAAACGCGGTGTGCCGAACTTGTAGGTGGCCGCCTTTGCCGGAAAATATGGAAAATGAAAATACTGCTTTAGTTGACCGACAATGTTCTCGACAGGTTCGATCTTGTCTGCAGCACGGGATATGGCAATGTCGATATCGAGATCAGTACCTTCGAAAAGAATGTACTTATTCTTGAAATTCACAAACCGAATAATCTTGTGTGACTCTAACTGGTCGATGATTGCTTCAACGTCATCCGACTCTAGAGCTATCTTGCCGTAGTTTTTGAGAAAGGCTTTGTTAACTCTTGCGCCTTCATTGCAAAAGATGCTTAGCAAACCAATGGCTTTAACCAACATCAACGCTGTGTTGATGTTTCCTTCGAGAACTGCCTCGACCCGTTCACAGGCTCTGCGGATTGCTGCCCATTGGGTGTAATCGGGGTTATATTTGGTGGAAAGGAAAGAATAAAAATTGTGCAGCAAATAATCATAAACGCTGCTCAGGCTGTAATAGGCGCCGGTCCTGGCTTTATCATCAGTGATTCCCAAATAATCAGATGACTGCAAGAACGAGAATAGAGAACGCTCGTTCTGGCCATAGCGCTGCAACGCCAAAGTCAAGATGGCTGCCGCCAGCACATCTAAGGGCAACAAACGTTGGGCAAAATCTTCTGACAGATGGGTCCTGAGTGGGAATACGCCCGCATCTTCAATAACTCTTAAGAGCGCTTCAAGATTATAGGCATCTGAAATTTGTATGCGTTCTCGATAGCTATCGAGATGGCGTGCGGCCAGGTGTAACAGTTGCTCCACTGGTTCATTAAAGGGAAGCTCCTTTAGACGGCCTTTTACTTTTTCCCATTCTAGTTGCTGCGCGCGATACAGGTTTCTTGAGTATGAATCAAAACTCTGATGTAGAGTCGTGATCAATAAAATGTTTTTGTCGCTGACAAATTCTGCCAACTGTTGAACAAAATACAGTTCATTCTCAGGATCGTTTTGAGCCGCATACTCCAGAAACTTACCAAACTCATCTATGACAATCACAAGCAAGACACCTTCTTGCTGTGCCCTTTGATAGTCACGGTTCAACTCTTCAAGTACCCGAGATTTCGATGCAGTATCCGTTATCTCGTAATACCCCGCAAATGTACGGATGAGAGAGTCAAAATCTCCTACAATGTTCCGGAATCGAAACTTCTCGAATCCATTGAAATGACCATCGATTTCAAAATGATTTTCGGCGCGTCGCAGCGTTCTTTCAAAGGCAACCAAAAAAGCTGATTTTCCTGTGCCGTATGAGCCGATGATGTTGAAAGCATGAACACCGCGTCTGAAATTCTTAGCGATTTGATTGAAGATGCGATGTGCATTGGGCGTCGGAATGTAATCCAACGCACGGTTGAAATCTCGGCTAAGGTTTATAGAAGGTGTGAAATCAGTTTGACTCATAGTAAGAATCAAGTACCTGCCATTTGTCAGGTTTGCGCTTGAATTGCAGTTCACGAATGCCGGCGTCATCGGTAAACGTGATGTCCTCGAAGGTTGACACCAAGCCTTCAATCTTTTTCATGAGGCCGCTTGCGTTCAGAGCAAAGACAGCGCCCGGACTATCATATCCATTCAGGAGCTCATTAAACGACACGGATTGTCCATATCCTTTGTTGTCCAGGATCGAGAAGAGCACAATTTCTACAGGTAATTCTTCCCTCTCTTGTCCTTCAATCTTCAACCATTTGCCGGCGCTACCATCGATTCTGGCAAGCTCCTGCATCAGCTCCAAATCGATGAAAGCGCTGGAGAAATCATCTTCGATATTCTTCGTCCTTTTGTAGGGTCTAAGATAGGTTCGTATGAACACTCCAATGTCGTTGCTGACTGTGTTCTCATTATACGCAATCCCCGCCTCTTCGCATTTGCGTTTGAGAAATCCTCTAAGGAGCTCGCGGGTGAACTCAATCCTTTCCTTGCGGAATTCATTGAAGACCAATGAATAGATAGATGCCTTAGCTACGGACACAAGGTGGTAATGGAGGAGCCAGACAGTCCCTGTGTTTTCCAAATAGGGATCAACTCCTTTTTCACCAAATATGTATCGCGCCAGCTCGTTAGGTTGATCGTTCTCGTCAACCAAATTAAAAGCTCGCAGCCAATATCTGATCGCGGTGACCATATTCTTGCCTACGCCAAGATCCACTACCGCCATGTCATCAGAAAAGGTGCGATTCTCATTCAGGAAGTCGATACCCTTCTTTAGCCAGAAATGCCGGCAGTGAAAGGTCTCATGACCGGAGAAGGTTAATGCGCTCATCAATAAAGTAATGGTCTCCGCATTTGACTTCGAAGCGGTAAGATGGGATATAGAAACTGTCCCCAAAATAACAGAATCCCCCTTCAATTACAATAGATTTATATAAATACTACAGATTAGCTAATTGGTCCCTAATATAGCATAATAGTGCGTTCAATCAAGTAAAAAGCACCATATCTTGTCATGTTTTCGAAAACATATCAAATTATGGTGGTGAACGTAAATTAGCCTGGCGCTGAAATGACGAAAACTCGTTGATGTGGAGCTGTCCCTATAGCGAGACCATATCTGCGCGTTTCAGGAGAAAGTAGGCCATTTCCCTACCGCAACAACGTCAATTTCCTTGTCTTCACAAAGTCATCTACTTCCAGGCGGTACAGGTAGGCGCCGCTGGCGACGCGGTTGCCCAGGGCATCGGTACCCTCCCATGTGAGGGAGTAGACGCCCGGGCTCTGGCGCTCATCCACCAGAACCTCAATGAGTTGTCCTTTGATGTCATATATGGCAATGCGCACATCCGCCTCGGTTGCAAGCTGATACTGAATGGTGGTAGCGGGATTGAATGGGTTGGGATAGTTCTGAAATAGCTCAAAAGTCGCCGGCGCGGTCTGGCCGGTCTCTTCATCGCGCGCAGCCGTGATGGTCACCATCCAGTTTGCTGAGGAAAAGGTATTGTCGGCCGGCTCGCCGTTTGCGAGCGTGATTTGCGAGAAGTCCGCAATGCGTCCGACCTCGCCGTTGCCATCGAGGTCGAGAAAGCCGCCCTCCTGCTTTTTATCGCTGTACAGACGGAGCTTATAGCCATTGGGAATGGCGTAGATGACGGAGGATGCGGCATTATCAAACGCCTCGATCCCGGCAAAATCGGAGTAGTCGCGCAGGTTATGATCGGCATAATCGAGCATGATGGAGCGGCCCATAAAACCGGCGCTGTCATAGAGCTCGACCCAGGCATCTTCGATGAAGTGGACTTCATCCAGGGCTTCGGCCGGCGCAAACTCGATCATCTTGACATAACCGCCGTCGCCGGTGCGCCCATGTTCGGTGGCATAGTAATAGAGTTTGTTATCCGGGCTGATGTAAGCGCCGCCGGCCGCCTGCAAATCTCCCTGACGTGAACCCGAGTTGCCGCTCGGAAACATGTTGCGCTTGGCGACTTTGGTGATAATCACGCCCTCGCCGCCGGCATCGGGGTCAGGCGCTGTGGCAGGCACATCCACACGGAAGGCATCGACGAAATCGTCGCCGCCAATGCCCTGTGGTCGCCGGCCATGCGAGCAGATCAGATAGAGCTGGCCGGTTTCGCATTCGGTAACCAGATTGGTGCTTTGATAGCCTGCTTCACCCAGGATATTGCCCAGGTCCGCCCAGTTGCGGTCCAGCGTACTGTCGGGATTGTAAAGCTCAGACTGCAGCTCTTTGTAGTTCCAGCGGTCGTATGGCTGGCCGTCGTGATAGGTGGCCGGATTTTGCTCCAGATCCTCGCTCAGAATGTAGAACTCAAGGTCCTTGGCATCTGCGAGGGCACGCAGCATGAGATAACGTTCGTCTTCCAGCCGCACAATTCCCACGGAGTTTGCATTGGTGACCGGCAGCTCCCATGCAGGCTCATCCCAGACGGCCTGCGGCTGCAACGGAACGCTCATGTCCCAGAGCGAGAAGTGTGCCACCTCCCGGTTGTGCTCGATGTTGCCATCACTGCCGACCAGCAAGTATTTGCCGATCGCCTGCATACCGCCCGGGTGGTCAAAATCGGCGGTGATGGGGTTGGCTTTGACAATTCGGTCTCGGGTATCCGGCGGCACGAAGCGGGTAAGCATGCCAAACTCAAGCCGGTTGGACCGGAGCCGGCCGCCGATATTTCCGCGGCGCGATGCCATTTCCACAACCGCAAAATGAGCCGGGGAAGAAACGTCAGTGGATTGTCCGTTTGGCCGGAAAATTCGCGTCCGGTGGGATGATGACACGACCACATAAGGAAACGCCAGCCCCAGCCACGGCATGCGTTGCACTCCCTGCCAGTGATTCTTGGTGCCCGAGCCCGCTACCTCCGGATAATCATCACTCCAGTTGAAGCCCATAGTCGCGCCGTGGTCACGCAGTGTGTTGACTGCAGTGATAACATCACGTACGCACGGATTGCACACTTCGCTGCCGTGTGGGTCTTGCAGATTGCCGCGCAGATAAGGGCCGTCCTGCGCCTGCACCAAACTAACCGCAGACACCAAAGCCACGATTTGCAGCACTATGGAAAGTTTCGTTTTGCAGAATTCTGTCTTTTCAGCCATGGTTTGATCGAGCTGTCTTTGTTACAAAGTGACTATCCCTGTCATCAAAAATATTAGGCGCGTATAATAAAAAGTTCGGCAATATCGCGCCAGTGCATTAGCGTGCTCTTGCAACAAATAATTAACATGTATTGTTGTTGGATTCTTTCTGATATTGTGATATAATAGACTACATTTTGTGTAATGCAAAAGAAATCCCTTATGTCCTAAGAATCAAATCCTGCCGTTTTTTGGCAAAACTTATTTGGTTGCGGCTTGTCCGGGTTAGGGAAGTGCTCGAATAACGCCAGAAGGCCGGGCGGCAAAGAAATACCGGAATATACTTGAACGCCTATTGTACTACAATTTATATTGTGGCCCGTCGTCATATAGCTGCAATCTCCGGGCCGTGGCTAAAAGGTATCTCTTCCGACAAAATCGAGCTAAGAATTGTGGGTGTGCGTGATGATCGTGATTCTCCCGAATCAGCTCACAGCATCATTTATGTTCACCACATAATGCGCTATTCTAGCAACGAGAGTCTGTCCACGCCATTCCTCTTGATTTGCCATGTTCCGGGCCGATCATATAGAGTGTCATGAATACGGCGTGGCTGCTTGACGTTATTCAGCATGTTTTTCGCGAACCAGACGAGGAGAGGTTCTGCTCTATGAGACTGCGAACGGTTTTTCTCTGGCTCATTTATATTATACTGATTTCAGGCCCTGCGTTTTCCGGGCATTCCGAAGACTCTTTGAAGAAAGAAGCCTCAGACTGGCCGCAATGGCGCGGACCCAATCGCGATGGGGTTTCTGAAGAAACCGGCTTGATCAAGACATTGCCGGAATCCGGACCGCAAGTTCTTTGGCGCAGAGAGATCGGAGCCGGCTATTCCGGCATCGCGGTCTCAGCACACAGTCTGTATACTATGTATTGCCAGGGGGATTTTGAATATGTACTTTGTCTCGATACCGAAGGCGGGCTGCAGGTGTGGGAATTCCTGGTAGACAAAATTTTCTTGAACCAGCACGGCAGCGGCCCGCGTTCTACGCCAATCGTTGAAGACAACCGGGTTTACGCTTTGAGCGCAAAAGGTAAACTTTATTGTCTGCGTACTTCCGACGGCAAACGCTTCTGGCAAGTGGACCTGTCCGAGCATCTGGGAGCAGACCTGCCGCGGTTTGGCTTCACGACTTCACCCATGATTCTGGATGATAAGCTCATCATGGAAGTCGGCGATGCCTCAGGCAACAGCATTGTTGCTTTTGATAAGCAGGACGGCAGCATCGTCTGGCGCACCCATACCAATTCTTATAACGGCTCCATCATTATGGATGACAGCAAGGACAAACCGGGCTACTCATCGCCAATTTTGATAAAAAGCAGAGGCCAGAAGCAGATTATCTTCTTCACGTCAAGTCAATTGATCGGCCTCTCACCAGAGGGCAGCTTACTTTGGCGCAAACCCTGGCACACACGCAACGGCGCAAACGTAGCAGCGCCAATCTTTGTGCCCGATGACCGGCTATTCATATCATCCGGATATAACAAGGGCGCGTCCATGTGGCAGATCAACCAGGAAGATGCTACCCTTGCGCTGGACAAATTGTGGCAGAACAAAGTGATGCGCTGTCGGTTTTCTTCAGCCGTCTACCACAACAAACATATCTACGGCTTCGACCGCGGGACCCTGAAATGCGTCGATGTTGAAACCGGCAAGAAGAAGTGGAAACAAGGCGGCATGGGACATGGCAGTCTGCTTTACGCCGACGGCCAGTTGATCATCTTGAGCGAAAACGGCACATTGTATTTGGTCGACGCCACGCATGAGAAATTTCGTCAGCGCGGCGAAGCCGAAGTGTTCAACAAGGGCAAATGCTGGACACCGCCAGCTCTGGCAAATGGCCGGTTGTTTGTGCGGAATCAGTTCGAGATACTGTGCCTCAATTTAAAGCAGTAGCCGGCATTCACGAATTCGGGACTCTCCAACAGGACCAGGCGATCCTTCGTCCCGTTTAGCTTATGGACTCTGCAGAGCCAAATCGAAGGCTCAGACAGGACATCCCGGCTTCCGCTTTCAGAAATTCGGAGATGTCAACCGTTGCCACTTCAAAGCCCAGCTCTCTCAGCATCCCCGCTGTTCTCCTGAAACCGGCGTGCATACAAATGGCGCCATTCACATTGATCGTATTGGCAGCCCATGGCTCCGCCTCATCGATTGCGAGCACGTTGAAGTCTGAAAACGGCGAGAGGTCGAGCCAATTTGGATTGACCAGCACCGAACGCTCGCCAATTGCGGTGCAGGCAGATTTGAGATGCAAGCAATCCTGCACTGCGACAGGCACGACATGATAGCCATGTCTTTGCAAAATATGCTCAAGCGCTGAAATGCCGGCGCGGTTGGTACGGCAGGTCTGCCCCACAAATACGGTGCTGCCGAGGCGCACGACATCCCCGCCCTCCAAAGTCGCCGCCGGCCGGATATGCGCGACGGGACGGTGATTTTCAAGCTCCTCTTCAACCGCTGCGACTTCCGGCCGGCGCGAGGCCGCCCCCATACTTGCCATCACGGCAACCTCATCAAAAATGACGGCGTTATCTTCGATGAACACGGAATCCGGATAAGATTCATTGTGCTTCAGCACGGTCACGTCTGCGCCCAGGTCGCGCAGCAAGGTACAATAGGCGTCGTGCTGTTGCACCGCCATGGCATAATCGATGGGCTGACGCGCGAGATGAGTCAGCTCGCAATGATTGATTTCCGGAGAAACGGCATGGGCGATAGCTTTTAGCATAATAGCCTCGTCACAAAGTCCCGTTTACTCATCGCGCAGCGCTTGCGCCGGATTGGCTGTGGCTGCCTGATAGACGTGCATGCCAACGGTCAGCAACGCCACAACAAACATCAACGCGAATGACAGGGCGAACGGAAACGCGCCAAAACCCACGTGGTAGGTAAAGATGCTGCTAATCAGCGGATTGACCAGATAGTAGCCCATTGGAATTGCCAGTACGCAAGCAGCGGTCAGCAACAGCATGAATTCACGAGAGATGAGCTGTCCGATTCTGGCAAGGGAGGCGCCGAGCACTTTGCGAATGCCAATCTCTTTGGTCCGGCGTGCAATATTCAACGAAACCAGTGCGAACAAACCCATGGCTGCAATCAACACGGAGATGATGGCGATATAGACAAACACCTGCCGGATGCTTTCGTTGACTCGCATGGCCTCAGCAAGCAGCTCATCGACAAAAAAGCCGTCATAGGGTCGGTGCGGAAACAACCGTTTCCACTCTGCTTGAATATGACTGGCAGTGGCGCCAAGTTTGTCTTCTGCAATCCTGATGGAAACATAGCGATATTGTTCAGGCTGGCACAGCCGCATGACTGCCGGCTCCACCGGTCCCCACACGCCCTGCGCGTGGAAATTCCGCACCACGCCAACGATGCGGTATTCCTTCTCCTGCTCCTCGAAACGAAGCTTCACGTACTTTCCCGGGGCAGAATCCCAGCCAAACTCCTCGACCAGCTTTTCATTTACCAGAATGGCAGCGTCAAGGTCTGACTGCAAATTCCAGTCCAGCGCCCGGCCTTGCAGAACTGTGTGGCCGAAAGTCTCGAGATAGCGTTCGCCTATTTGGAAGAGCTGAACTTGCGATTCCTGTTGCTCGCTTTCGATTCCCACGGAATGCCAGGAACGACCGATGAGATTGCGAGAAGCGCCAACGCTCAGGATATCAGGGTGCGATGCAAGCGCTTGCTTGAGCACGCGATAGTCCTGTGCACTTTGCACCGGAACCACCAGGTTTTGGTTACGCTCAAATCCGAGGTCGGCTTCGCGGATGAATTCGGCGTTCTGGCTAAATACGATGCCGCAAACCATGGCAGCGATAGAGAGTGCGAATTGAAAAGTGAGCAGCACACGAATGAGCGGATTCGTGCCTCCCAATTTGAGCTGGCCTCTGAAAATGGTCACCGGCCTGAAGTGGCTGACGTAGAATGCAGGATAAGCGCCAGCCGCCACGGCCGTAAAAATCAGCAAAACAATTAGAAAGCTAAACAACTGCACATTGTCGGAGTAGGTCAGCTTCAGGTCGATGTAGGGCCAGAGCGCGTTGTAGGCCGGCACAAAGATATGCGCCAGGCCCAGACCAAGAAGCAGGGCGATCAGGCACAGCACCAGATTTTCACTCAGATACTGCACGATGAGCTGGCCGCGCATACCCCCCACAACTTTGCGGATACCGATCTCTTTCAGCCGGCGGGAGGCAAAAGCGATCGCTGTATTGACATAGTTGAAACACGCCAGCAGCAGTACCAGCAGCGCTGTGACGGAAGGGCCGATGATGGCAGCAGGATGCATGCTATAGTAGGGATCGCCGCGTAATTCCTGCGCGACGAACGCCCAATTGCTCATCGGTTCCAAAAAAAAGCCGGCCACTTTCCAATCCGGATTGTGCTCATTGGTTGGCGCCAGATAGGTTGCAAGCTGTGTTTCTATGGCGCTCAGGTCAGCGCCGGGGGCCAATTCAAGATAGCTGGTGCGGGCAAAATGGCTCCAATCCTGTGGCGCGACATCATAGATATCAACATAGGCGTCGAATGGCACAACGATATCGAAGTGCAGGGTGGAATTAGCCGGCGGGTCTGAAATGACCGCGGCAACGACAAAGCTCAACTGCTCTTCGCCGGTGGTCGTCAGCACAACTTGTTCTCCGATTGGGTCGCTCTGGCCAAAATACTTGGTAGCAATTTCTTCAGTGAGAGCCAGGCTGCGCTTGTCTTGCAGGAAGCCGGGCTCACCCTGCAATAATTTGAAACTGAACATCTCGAAAAAGCCGGGATCGGCATAGTGAAAGGTCTCGTTGAAGACATGCTCGCCGCGGCGCATCACGCCTCGGGTGATCACCATGCGGCAGGCACGTTCGATGCCGGTAACATCGCTGGCCAACAAGGGCGCCACCGGAATCGGAACCGTGGCCCACTCCTGGTGTTGCTTGTTGAGCATCTTGTAGGTGTGTACCGCATAAATCCGGTCTCGCTTGCTGTGAAAGGCGTCGTAGCTCTGGCTGAATTCATAATTGACATAAGCCGCGATACAGCATGCGATGGCGACGCTCAGGCCAAAAATATTGATCAATGCGTAAAGCTTATTGCGATATAAATTGCGCAGCGCGAGCTTCACGTAGCTTGCAAACATAGTTGCCCTCCGATTTTGTATAAAGTCTTACTGCCTGGCGTTTTTTTACAAAGGAATGGCTGCATGATTCGTTGTTGATATTCAGCCGGTGTCCACGGAAAGAGCTACCCGTTATAGACGAGACAGCACTTATTTGGTTGCGGCAAAATTAGCGGTTTCCATTGTTATCGAACCACTCTAACTGGTACTACAGCGAAACTTTGGGAGAAACCGTTGAAATGGTTCCTACAAAAGCCACTCGATCTCATTAGCACCTGGATTCATCCAGGTGTTAATGAGAAGCGTTCCACATCATTTGGCCTGAATTATTCATGAATTCGCCCCTTTGAGCCTAATGCTGAAGCATCAGGCTCAATCCATGCAAGACGGCTAAAGC
>CAZVSL010000059.1:0-1768 GCA_964629935.1 uncultured Calditrichaceae bacterium
GTTCACCATCAGTCTTGACAATCCATGTGACCGCCTTCAGCGATTTTCCAGGATTGCCCACTCGATAGAACCGCCCCGACTGACCTGCCAGGAACCCCTCGAGAAAACCGATTTCCTGCCGGAAGATAAGGAGCAAAGCGCCACGCCGCCGGCGTTCCTGCCAAAACCGCAACCTGAGGCCAGCAAATCGGGTTTGCCGGAGTGGTTTCCGTACGCCTTTATTGCCGGCCTGACCATCCTGTCGTTGATCATCCTGCTGTTGGGTTTACGCAGCATCGTCAGGAACTGGCGCATGCCGGCGCGCACAGCGGCGGCCAGCCAGGCACACTTGCCTGCGCCCGCAGCACAAGATGAAACCAATGGTGCGCTGCCAGCGCCCGCCGACAAGACGGAACAGGATGAACAGGCACGAAAACAGGAAGAACTGCAGAATCTCCGCACCGTCGCCATCGATGCGATCGTGGGCGCGCCGGCGACCTGCGCCGCCGTCTTCAGCCGCTGGGTGGATGAGCAGGGCGAAAGTGGCTATTATCACACGGCTATCGTTTTGTGCAGCACTTCCACATCTTTGCTCGATTTGCTCGAACCGCATTTTGGCCAGGAAATCAGCCAGGAGATCAATAAACGCATCGCGACCATCGAGCCTGATGCAGTGCAGCAAAACGGAGTGCGTCTGCTGCGCCATTTCGATGATGAGACGCGCAAGCAACTGATGGTTAAAAAATACGATGCCAGCGGCGACGCCCTGTCTTTCCTGCATCAAATGACGGATGATCAGCTCCAGCACTTGCTCAAGCCGCTCAAAAATGGCGTCATTGCCATCGTACTGGCGCAATTGCGCACCAACCGTGCGGCCCGTTTGCTCGACAAAATGGAGCCGGAACAGCGCAAGTCCGTGCTGGCAGCCATGGGCAACATCGACCGCATTCCGGCGGATGTCTATCAGCACATCGCTCAGCAACTGGCGCAACGGGCGCATGACCTGAAATGGATGCGCTATGTGCGCGCCAACGGCGTGGATGTGCTGGTCAAGGTTCTGGATTATCTCGACGAAGAAAGCCAGAACGAAGCGCTGGATTATCTACAGACGCAGGATGTCAAGCTCGCACGCAAGCTCAACAAGCACTTCATGACCTTTAACCAATTCATCCACATGTCCGGTGAACGGTTGCGCGAAGCTGCGCTGGATGTCGACCGCGAAACCTTGGCAAAATCACTGGTCAGTCTTGATGATCAGGTCGTCGAGAAAATCATTCAGTCGCTGCCGGAAAAACTCGGTGAGATGGTGCGCGCAAGCCTGGAAACCAATCTCGCCATCTCAGAAGATGAAATAACCGCGGCGCGGCGCGCACTGATGCGTTCTGTGCGCAGCAAGAGCGTTCCTAAAGTGGTAAACAGCTAAAGATGAACGATATGAAAACTCAATTCATACGTGTGACATTACTCAGCATGCTGCTCTGTGTGCAGGCGCAAACGGGATGGTCACAAGTCAAACCCGGCTCGAACGAAGCCATCATCACGCTGATGGAAAAGATATTCAGTGAGATACCTGACGACCTGACTGAAATCGATCCGAAGATCAAGCGCGTCGCCATGTACCGGCTTAATATGGACAAAGCGTACATGCCCACCGTGCTGCAGGCGCATTTTGAAAGCCGTCTGATCGAGATCTTTCGTACTATCGATCCGCCGAAGATGGTATCCCTGCCGAAATTGAGCACGCTGCGGGTTTCCTCCACGGATTCGAGTTTTTCCATCATCAACTCGC
>CAZVSL010000059.1:1778-6473 GCA_964629935.1 uncultured Calditrichaceae bacterium
CCTCGCCTGACGAGCTATGGCGCGTTGGCCGCAGCTTGCGCGTCGATGCATTTATTGAAGGCGATGTGACCTACGTTCCCAGAAAAGCCCTGTTTCTGGATTTGCGTCTGAGCCGCACCGGCACCAATGAGGTGCTGTGGGCAAAGTCTTATAAGGCCTATGAAGAAATGGCCGTACCGCAGATCAATCCGGTCAAGGAAAGTTTGAACGCAGGCTTTGAATTTTTCCAGATTCATACCAACTCGGTGCCGGATTCGCTGCTGCATCAGGACTTCAACAACAAGCTGGTGCAGTATACGATTTATCTGGGGCTATACCAATTCATGACCGCCGCCAGCAGGTTGCGTTATGAGCTACGCGGCGGTATCTCGTTTCTTTCCGAGGGCGTCACGTTCACAAGCCCGCAGTTTCAGGAAAATGCATTTTACGGCTTGAAAGAGGGCGCCAGCGCGGCGGCAAACCCGATCTCCCTCAATTTCAGGATCATGATGCATTCCAGCCTGGTGCGCAACCGTGAGAATCCGGCAGGCGACTGGCTTTCTGCCTACGTCGCAGTCACGCGCTATTTCACCCGCAACATGCCCGATGTCACCGGCATCGGCGTGGGGCTGCGCACTGATATCAGTCCCAATTTTTCGCTCTCAACCGGCTTTTCCATGATTCTGGGCAAAGAGTTTGATTCACAACCTCTGAACGCCAGCGGTGAGCCCATACGCCTCAAAGTTGACGGCCTGCACTTTGAAGTTCTGCTGTTGCAATACACATTTTAAGGTGGAAAGATGATGCTTATAGTCAAACGGCGACCGTACTTTGCGATGAAAGCAGTGCTCATATCTCTATTGCTTCTGAGTTGTGCCGGCAAGCAACAAAAGCCCGAGGCGAGCGACCTGCCTGCCAGGCTGGCAGAAACGGCGCCGGATACGAGCGGCCAACAAGCCGAAGCAACTGCCGCAAACCAAAATGCAGACAAAACAGACAGCGACAAGCAATATCTGACCATCCGCTTTAAACAAAACGATACAGAAGTGGAAATGGTGGTAGACCCCAACTCTACTAATCTTGCGCTGGATTTGCTGCGCAATTCTGACGGCGCCTTTGAGATCGTCAACGGCGATTCGCTGTACGACAAGCGCAGGAAAATCGAACGGCCACAAGAACAGCCGCGCGGCCGGCTTGCAAATCTGGAACGAACGGAAGCAGACTCGCTCAGCCTGGACAAGCAAGACCTGACCGATGAAATCATCGCCGACATTCAGCGCGCCCAGCAGTTGTTTTACCAACGTCGCTATGAAGATGCGCTCGAGGTGCTGCAGCGCTCTCTGGCCAAGAAGAAGACAGCAACCGCCTACGCACTTGGCGGCTCGATCTACTACGTCAACGGTGACCTCGAGCAGGCGGTGCGCGCCTGGGAAAACGCCCTGAAAATCAATCCTGATCTCGATCAGGTACGTGACCTTGTGCAAAGGCTAAAGCAATCACATTGACTAATCTGGGTTGACGCATGCTAACATTTCTCGGCTTCATCATTGGTTGTTTCTTAATCGGATACGGCATCATTACCGGCCAGGCGCCGGTCGAGATCTTCCTGAATTGGCGCGGACTGGCAATTGTGGTCGGCGGCACCATCGCCTCGACTTTCGTATCCTTTCCCATTCGCGAAGTGCTGATGGCGTTCAAGTCATACTATATTATCTTTGTGCACGGCGCCCACGATTACGTCAAAGCTGTGGCTACCATGGTTGATTCGGTTCGCACCTATCAGGTGAACGGCCTGGAGCAACTCATGCAGGATCTCAAAAAGGAAAAGAATCTCTGGATTCTGAAAGACGGGATTCAGATGGTCGCCAACGGTTACTCAAAAGAAGAAAGCAAGCTTATCCTCGAGGACCAGATCCGCTGGCAGATGTCACGAGAGATGAAACAGCATCAGTTGTTCTCGACCATGGCCAAGATTGCGCCGGCGTTCGGCATGATCGGCACGCTCATCGGTCTCATCAACATGCTGATCACGCTGCAAAGCCAGCCCGGTCAGGTGGGCCTGGGACTGGCCATTGCGCTCACCACTACATTCTACGGTCTGGTGCTGGCCAATATTGTGTTTTCTCCCATTTCCGAAAAAATAAAAGAGCGGGCTGAAAACAATTTGCTGCTGGAAACCATGCAGCTCGAAACTTTGATGATGATGTACGACAACAGCAACTATGTTTTCGTGCGGAATAAATTGTGCGCCTACCTCAGCGCGACCAATCGGCGTAAAGTCACGAAGAGAAGCGCCAGCCGTATCCTGACCCGGAAACAAGCCCAGGTAAAGCAGCTCGCCTAATCCATGCAAATCGATATCGATAAGCTCCGGCCGGAAATTCGAGAAGATCAGCCCTGGCTCCTGTCTTACAGCGACATGGTCACACTGTTGCTCGCCTTCTTTGTACTTTTCTTCGCCATATCGCAGGTCGACCAGGTCAAATTTGAGATGATCATGGAGTATTTCTCCAAGAGCGAAACCATGCCGCTGCATGAGCTCGAGCAGAAATTCCGTGAAATGGTGCGCGAACACCAGCTTGAGGAAAGCGTCGATGTCGCCCTTACACCGGACGGGCTGTTAGTAAATTTCCAGGACAATATTCTGTTCGACTCCGGCAAGGCTGAGCTGAAAGCCAATTCTTTTCCCATCCTGGACGCCCTCGCCGAGATACTCAATTCGCATGACGTGGTCGAAAGGAGAATCCAGGTGCAAGGTCACACAGACTCTGTGCCGCTTGCCAGGAACGCCCTCTACCCTTCCAACTGGGAGCTCTCCACAGCACGCTCGTCCAGCGTCATTCGACATCTGCTATCCCATGATGTCACCTCGGAACGCTTCGTGGCCGTCGGTTTTGCCGACACCCGCCTGAAAGAACAGGAAACCTCAGAGCATCGCGGTTTGCAGGTGAACCGCCGGGTTAGTTTGTTGATTAAGTAGTGCCTCCGTCCTTGGTTTCTGAGCAATCATCAAAACAAATTCCGCTGGACATTTAACGTTATGCGTAAATGGTGGGGTATCATTTTACTATTAAGGTCAAGAATAATAGTCCACCTGGTAGGGGTAGATTTCCAAGATTTTTTGCAGCCTGAATTTTTTCAGGTTAGAATGTCACTTGTTTGATGATCGCCTCTCTAGAAAATGACGTTCCAGAGAAGTCGCCTCCACAACCTCAAAAAATTCTGCTGGATAAAGATAATCTTCTCCTTCGTCATCTACGATGCGGTAATCCAGGCCTTCGATCTCCAGGACTTCATAGATTTTGCCGATCGTTAGACTTCCGGCGAGCCCGTCTTTGACTACTGTCCATTCTGTAGCGCCTGCGGGCTGAGCAATGCCCTTGTTGCTGATGCATCTTACTTTCATATTATTCCAACCATCGTTTTCTCTTAATTTCGACTTTGCCAACCCCATGAGCTTCGAACCAATGAATTTCTGCCCGCCGGGGTAGCCCCGAATACGGGTCTTTGATCAAAGCCGCTCCTTTTTTCTTTCTCCAGTTCTTTCCGCCATACCTCTTGGAAAGATATTTCAATATTCGGATGCCATTCCCTTCAGCTATTGTTGCTATTTGGGTGATTGGCGATACTATTTCCAAATTCATCAATGGAAGTTACAATATTCATGTTATCTTGTCAAGTGGTGTGAAGAATGCTCGGCAACAATACTCCGAATTCTGGTGCCTGCTGGAGACTGTCCAATTTGAGACATCGGAAACAAGCTTTCGTAGCAAATCAAGCCCTCGCAGAGTTGAGTTGCCTTGGATCTTTTCTCTTGACATACACAAGAAGATTGCGTATAATGGAAACCACAGAAACGATTATAGTTTCCATTTATGACCGAACGCCAACAAAATAAAACCGCAAATCGCATCCTGCAAGGGGCGCGGGAAAAATTCTTTCAACACGGCTTCTCCAAAGTCACCATGGATGAACTTGCCGCTGACCTGGGCATGAGTAAGAAGACCATCTACAAGCACTTTCCCAACAAGATCAGGATGTTGGAAGAGGTCATGCAGCTTACCTTGCGTGAGATAAAAACCGGCCTGGAAAGCTATCTCTACGACGACTCCCTGCCGATCCTGGAAAAACTGCGCAAATTGCTGACATTTATTCCAGCCAATGCCATCCGTTTTTTGAACCGTCCGTTCCTGCAAGATGTGCAGAAACATGCGCCCGAAGTGTGGCAGCAAATAGAGACATTCCGCAAAGAGATGATTCAGACCCGCTTTGCCCATCTCCTGAACCAGGGCGTAGAGCAGGGTATATTTCGCCCGGACCTGGACCAGAGGCTGGTGGTCATGGCCTATCTGACAACTGTCCAGAATCTGATCACACCGGAGACACTGATCAACTTGCCGCTCACTCCGCAGCAGGTCTTCGATTCCATGATAAAGCTGCTGTTCGAAGGCTTGTTGACCGACGAAGCACGACATGACTTTCAAAAAAAAGGAAACGCGAATGAGTAAAGGAATTTGGCGTGCATGCCCCATCCTCTTGCTTACTTTCTTCGTATGGGCTGATGCGCACAATGCCCTGGCGCAAAGGCAAATCGACTTGCAGGAAGCGCTACGGCTCGTAGAAGAAAACAATCTTACACTTCGACAGCAGCGCGAGAGCGAGCAAGTCGCAGCCCTGGAGAAAAAAGTTCAGGCGACGCGACGGCTGCCGGCGCTC
>CAZVSL010000059.1:6483-17693 GCA_964629935.1 uncultured Calditrichaceae bacterium
AACCTGAGCTTTAATTCCAGCCTGTTTTCAGAAATAAACGAGATCGATTTGAGCCAGACCATTGGCATCATAGACAGAACAGTGGAGCTCGGCGGCCACGACCGCTCCGAGCTGATGTTGCGCGTGAGCCAGCCTTTATTCACCGGATTTCGACTAAAATCGCAAGTAGATTTGGCTGAGAATAACAAACGCAGCGAAGGGATTCAGCACGACATTCTCGCCAACGAGATCTACCACACCATCCACCTGCTCTTTTACCAGGCAAAAAGTCTCAGCAACCGTGATGGCATCCTGCTGGCCAGCTTGCAGAGACTGGATATCCAGCTCGAAAATGTCACGAATCTGTATGAGGCAGCGCAGGTCATGGCATTCGATACGCTGCAAGTGTACAATCAGGGACTCGCGATCAAAATCGAGTTGGAAAACGTGCGCCTGCAAGAACGGCTCGTCAATCTCAAGTTAGCGCAATTGCTGGATATTGAGGAGCCTGTCCACGCTGCACCAGTGGAGCTGAGCATGCCGGAAGCCGAAGGCTATACTGAATCCCGTATGTTACAGACAGCCAGACAAAAGCGCCCGGAGCTGGCCGGGATCAGGCTGGCCCTGCAAGGCGCGGAGATTCAGCAAAAACTCGCGCGCTCTGGCTATTTTCCCAACATCTTTGCGCAGGGAACTTTTCATTATGCCAAACCCGGACTGGACCCGGTGAGCAACGAGTGGATGGATTACTTTTCCATCGGCGTCAGCCTGCAGTGGAATCTCTGGCGCTGGCAAGGCGACGCGCACAAGGTTGAAGAATTCCAGGTCATCGAAAACAAGCTGACACTGCAACAGCGCGAGCTGCTGCATCGCATCGAATTCGAAGTGAAAGAGAGTTTGGAGAATCTCCAGTTCAGTTTCGAACAGGTGCAACTGGCGCAGGAGCTGGAGGCGCAGCAGGCGGAACGCTATCGTATTGTATCGGTGCAGCATAGCAACGGCGTGGCCTCGACCAACGACCTCGTGACGGCTGAAACAGACCTGACCCGGGCAGCACTGCAAACGCAACAAGCGCTGGTGCAATACTATATTCATCTCGCCGATCTCAGGCATGCGACCGGAGAAATCGGCGAAAGACGATGATGACGTGATTATGTGTTAGGATGGTAAGGTGGCCAGGAACACTTAAACACATTATTTACAGATTAACCCATATCTGGAGATATCTATGCATTCAAATCGCATCTCGATGGCAGTACTGCTGATAGCTGCCCTGACAGCATGCAACGGAGACAATACGGATGACTTTGTAGCAAGCGCCATTGTTGAAGGCACGGCCATCAAAGTGTCTGCCCAGACGGGCGGCCTGATTTTGTCGATGAGCCTGGCAGAGGGTGAAGACGTCCAAATCGGGCAAACCGTCGCCGTCATCGATACAGAAAAACTGGCGTTTCAACTCGAACAAATCGAAGCTGGCCTGCAGGAAATCTCGGTACAAAGAAAAATTGCCCAAAACACTCTATCGGCGGCGCACACCAACTTCGAAAATGTGAAAAAAAAGTACCAGCGCTTTCAGGATTTGTACAAGCAAAACTCTGCCTCGAAGCAGACTCTGGACGGCCTGGAAACAGCCTACGATAACGCGCGCTCTCAGCTCGAAAACGCTGAGCAGAACCTGCAAATCATCGAGAGCAAAGAAAAGGGGGTGAATGCGCAACGCAAGCTCCTGCGCCGGCAAATCGATGATGCCGTAGTCAATGCGCCCATCTCGGGCACGCTAACTACGCGCTTTTATGAGCCTGGCGAAACCGTCGCACCCGGCCTGCCGGTCGTTGAAATCATCGACCTCAGCCGCATGTGGACCAAAGTCTATGTTTCGGAGCTGATGCTGCCGCACGTGCAGGTTGACGGCGCCGCGACAGTCAAGGTTGATGGCAGCGACCAGAGCCTGTCTGGTCGCATTGGCTGGATCAGCTCAAAAGCTGAATTTACGCCCAAGAATATTCTAACTGAGGAAAGCCGCACGTCGCTGGTCTACGCTGTCAAAGTGGAAATCGATAACCCGAACGGCATTCTGAAGCACGGCATGCCGGTAGAAGTTGTGTTACACTAACTCCGAAGCGATTATTATTAGCTTGGATCATTCATGCAACGGTAGGTTAATACGTTCCGTGTTCAGCCTTTAGGGTGTGTGAAAACAACTTGGTGAACTTCGAAAAGTCTTCGCTTTTTTTGGTAGCCAGGCCTGGTACCATAATAGAATGCCGGGTTATTTATTCACACCCTCCTTCAGGCTGTTACGACATGCTAAAGCGTGAACACCGAGCCTACCCTCTAATAGTCAGAATTTCGATTTTGAGCGTAACATGCCGGTTTGTGAATTTTTCAGGTTAGCAAGCTTCAAAGTGTGTGAAGAAAAATTAATAGCGAATATTCCGCCAGGTGTGTAACCGATATTTATAGTGTAGTTCACACCCCAAATCACACACGGTAACGGAGTTGTAACACATGAGTGGCAAAAAAATCTTTAGAAAAAGCGTCCTGTTTGGACTGGTATTATTGAGTTTTTCGGTTCTTGCCTTCCGTCTGGTGCAAAAGGACGGGCTGGAGCCAGTGAAATTTGTGGAAGATTCGAGATACGATGTGCGAATTTTAAGAGACACATGGGGCGTGCCCCACATTTTTGGCGTAACAGATGCCGACGTTTCTTACGGCCTGGCCTATGCACACGCAGAAGATGATTTCGAAACCATTCAGAAAGCGATCATCGGCGCGCGCGGCAAACTGGCGGAAGTGCTCGGCAAGAAGTTCGCACCCAATGACTATATGGTGCAGTTGCTGCGCATCTGGGATGTGGTACACGAGAAATATGAGACAGACCTGAGCCCGGCCACGCGGGCGCTGTGCGAGGCCTACGCTTATGGCATCAATCACTACGCCGCTCTGCACTCTGACCAAGTCCTGCCGAATCTGCTGCCCGTCACCGGCAAAGACGTGGTCGCAGGCTTTGTTTACAAAGTGCCATTCTTTTTCGGCTTGCACAAGCAGTTGCAGGAGCTGTTCGAACCGGAACGACAGCGGGAGGTTTCAGAACGCAAGGAAACAAGGCAAATTGCAGCGTACGATTTGAAGCCGGAAAACTGGCGCGAGATATATGGCTCCAACGGAATTGCCGTTAGCCCGAGGCGCTCTGCCAATGGCGAGACTTTCCTGGCAATAAACTCACACCAGCCGTGGGAAGGGCCGGTAGCCTGGTACGAAGTGCATCTGCGCAGCGAGCAGGGCTGGGACATGACAGGCGGGACTTTTCCAACCGGGCCTGTCGCCATGGTCGGACACAATCGTAATCTTGGCTGGGTTCACACCGTGAATCGGCCCGACCTGGTGGATGTCTATGTGCTGGAAACCAATCCCGATAATCCAAATCAATACAAATATGACGGCGAATGGTACGATTTGGAGCAGCGAACAGCCGAGATCAAAGTCAAACTGCTGCCAGGCCTGTCCTGGACCTTCGACCGCGAGGCGCTCTGGTCCATCCACGGCCCGGTTGTGCGCAGACCGCACGGAACCTATGCTTTGCGCTATGCTGGTATGGGCGAAATCCGTCAGGTCGAGCAATGGTATCGGATGAACAAAGCCAGCAACTTTGCAGAATTCGAATCTGCCACGCAAATGCTTTCCCTGCCAAAATTCAATACCATTTATGCGGATAAGGCTGGCAATATTTTTTACTTGTACAACGGCCTGCTTCCCATTCGCACGGAAGGCTATGACTGGACGCAATATCTTCCCGGCAATACTTCCGAAACATTGTGGCGGGATTACATGCCGTACGAGCGTTTGCCAAAGGTACTTAATCCTGAATCCGGCTTCGTGGTCAACTGCAATCACCAGCCGTTCAAAACAACAGTTGGTGACGAGAACCCGCGCGCGGCCGACTATTCCGCCACCATCGGCATCAACGAGAGATTCACCAACCGCGCCATGCGGGCGCTGGAGCTGTTCGGCTCGGACCCGGTCATCACTGAGGATGAATTTTACCAATATAAATTTGACATGCGCTATTCCGTCAATTCTGACATAGCGAAGTACATCCGCACAACGCTGAGCGAGCCGGCGCCCGACGATTCCATAGCGCAAGAAGCTGTTCGCATCCTGCGATCCTGGGATCTGAATACCAATCCTGAGAATACAGGAGCAGCGCTGGCGGTCATGACCTTTCAACCATTTGGTATGAATCAGATCACAGATCCGGAGCCGAGCTTGTTGATGGAAGCCCTGGTAGAAACCGCACGCGAGCTCAAGCAAGCCCACGGCAGAATTGACGTGCCATGGCATCAGGTCAATCGCCTGATTCGGGGAAACACTGACCTCGGTATGGGCGGCGGCCCCGATGTTTTGCACGCTGTCTACAGCCAAAAAACCGAAGATGGGCGCCTGAAAGGATTTGTCGGCGATTGCTACTCGCTCATGGTCACCTGGGACGCAGCCGGCGAAGTGCACTCACGGAGCATTCATCAATATGGCAGCGCCACCATGGACGAGAGCTCGCCACACTATGCCGACCAGGCTGAGATCTTTGTCCAGCGCAAAATGAAGCCGGTCTGGCTGGACGAGGCGGACATCCGCGCAAATCTCGCGAAGGAATACAGACCGGGCGAGGAAATGATGAACTAGCTGACAACCGTAGATCGGAAGGGTATAGGGTATAAGGTATATGGTATAAGGGGTACGATTTCTTCGCCCTATACCTTATATCCCTATACCCTATAACATATACCATATACCGATTCGCGAAAGGGAGGAAAACCGTGTCTGGAGCCATCGAGATGCGCAACTTCGGCAAACGATTTGGAGAGGTCGTTGCTGTTGCAGATCTGACGCTCACCGTTGAGCCGGGCGAGCTTTTCGGGCTTATCGGTCCCGATGGCGCTGGCAAGACCACCACCATGCGCACCATCTGTACGCTGCTCATCTGTGAGCAGGGCGAGGTGCTGGTCGACGGTCTGGATGTGCGCACGCAGGTGTCGCGCATCCGTGCCATTCTTGGATACATGCCGCAGCGCTTTTCGCTCTATCCGGATCTCACGGTGGCGCAAAATCTTCGTTTCTTCGCAGACTTGTTTCATGTTCCGAAAGATGAGCAGAGGGCGCGGCTGGCGCAGCTCTATAAATTCAGCAAACTCGAGCCGTTCAAAGATCGGCTGGCCCGGGCTCTTTCCGGCGGCATGAAACAGAAGCTGGCGCTCTCCTGCACGCTCATCCATACACCCCGCATCCTCATCCTCGACGAGCCCACAACCGGCGTCGATCCGGTGTCGCGGCGCGAATTCTGGGACATTCTGAAGCAATTGCGTGACGACGGCGTCACCATTCTGGTTTCCACGCCTTATATGGAAGAAGCGGATTTGTGTGACCGCGTCGCTTTCATGTACAAAGGCCGGGTTCTGGCGCTCGACAAACCGCAAGCGCTTCCCAGACATTTTCCGCATCATCTGCATGAAGTGACGGGCGATGACATCCATAAGATCGCCCTCTACCTGCGCGAGCAAACCGAAGCGCGGTCTGTGCAGATTTTCGGTGACCGCTTGCACGTCAGCTTCGCCACGAAGCCGGATGAACATCGAGTGGCAGAGATCAAGGAACACGCGCCTGTGTCAGTCGAGAGTTTTGCCGAAATCGAGCCAAGCGTCGAGGACACGTTCCTGGCGTTGATGCAAACGGAGGCAATGGAACCATGAACCAGCACCACGCCGTCTATACCGAGAATCTGGAAAAGAAATTCGGCGACTTCCGTGCCGTCAAGAATCTGAACCTCGCCGTTCGCGAAGGCGAGATATTTGGTTTCCTGGGCGCCAACGGCGCCGGCAAGACCACAGCTATCCGCATGCTATGCGGTCTGCTCTTGCCATCATCGGGTACAGGCACGGTTGCCGGCCTGGACATCTGGCGCGACAACGAGAAGATCAAGCAGCGCATCGGTTATATGAGCCAGAAGTTCTCGCTCTATAACGACCTCACGCTGGCGGAAAATATCGAATTCTATGCCGGCGTCTACGGCCTGAACCGCACAACCATGCACTCAAAACAGCAGGAGCTGCTGACTAACCTCGGCTTGACAGACCTGGCTAGCAGGCTCACGCGCGATATGCCGCTGGGCTACAAACAGAGATTGGCACTTGGCTGCGCGCTGCTGCACGATCCGGACATCATTTTCCTGGATGAACCCACCGGCGGCGTAGATCCCGAGGCCCGGCGCAACTTCTGGGATCTCATCTATGAACTGGCGAATCTCGGCAAGACCGTGTTCGTCACCACTCACTATATGGATGAAGCAGAATACTGCAACCGCGTGTCGATCATGTACCAGGGCGAGATCATCGCCATCGGCAGCCCGGCGGAGCTAAAGCAGCAATACCGGCAGCGCACCATGCAGGATGTCTTTATCCATTTGGTTGACAAATAGGACAGGCAATGAGAATCCTTCCCATCATTGTAAAAGAATTCATCCACATCTCGCGCGACTTTCGCACGCTCATTATCGTCATCGTGCTGCCGGTACTCATGTTGTTTCTGTACGGATTCGCCATCAACATGGAAATCCAGAACATCAATGTCATTGTAGTGGACCACGATCAATCGCCGGCAAGCTGGTCACTGATCCGTGAATTCACCGGCAGCGACTTCTTCACAGTGCGGCCATTTGAGAGAGGCACAGAAGCAATCGAAGCATCTTTCGCCCGCCGCCAAGCTGACATGGCGTTGATCATCGCACCAGATTTTGCTGAGAATCTGCAGACGCAGCCGCTCACGCATGTGCAGGTCTTGGTCGATGCCAGCGATCCCAACGCAGCGCAGGCGATTCGCAATTACAGCAATACTGTCTTCCAGAGGTTCAGCGCGCGGCGTGGTGGCGCTGTGGCTCCAATCGATATCGAGCCAACTGTGTGGTACAATCCTGCTTTGAAAAGCGCCTACTTCTTCGTGCCGGGGCTGGCCGCTTTGATCCTGATCATGATCTCTGCCCTGTTGACCAGTGTCGCCATCGTACGCGAAAAAGAGACCGGAACCATGGAGCAAATCCTAGTGTCACCGATCCGGCCTGCGGAGATCATCATCGGCAAGGTTATCCCCTATATTTTTCTGGCCATGCTTGACTTGACCATTATCCTGGTCATCGCGCGCGTGGTCTTCGATGTACCTTTTGCCGGCAGTTTGGCCTTGCTCATTTTCTCCTGTTTTATTTTTATCTGCGTCTCGCTCAGCCTGGGTTTGTTTATTTCCACACGCGCACAAACACAGCAGGTCGCCATGATGATGGCCCTGATGGCGACATTGCTGCCGACGGTCATGCTTTCCGGCTTCATGTTTCCACTGGCAAGCCTGCCCAAGATATTGCAATGGATATCTCACCTTGTACCGGCGCGTTACTTTCTGGTGGTCATTCGCGGCATCATGCTGAAGGGCAACGAATTCGCGCATATCGCTACCGAGCTTGGCATTCTTAGTCTGATGGCAGTCGTACTCCTGCTTGTAAGCGCAAGGAACTTTAACACGAAGCTGGAGGGATAGTCAGGTTTATGCAACCCATTCTCTATTTGATCCAGAAGGAATTTCGCCAGATTTTTCGTGACCGCAGCATGGTGTTTATCATGTTTTTCGCGCCCATCGTGCAGATGATTGTACTTGGCTTTGCCATCACCGTGGATGTCACCAACGTCAAAACCATCATTGCAGACTATGACAAGAGTGTGGCAAGCCGGGAACTCGCCCGTGGTTTCGAGAATAATCCTTATTTTTCCGTTCTTGGCCGGGCTGACGGCACCACAGAAATTCGCCAGCAAATTGATAGCTGGCAGGCACAGATGGCCATCGTTATTCCCCGCGATTTCGGGCGCGACTTGCAGCGCGGCCTGCGCCCCGGAGTCCAGATCATCGCAGATGGCATCGATGGCAACACCGCCGGCATCGCACTTGGCTATGCACGCGGCGTGCTCTCTGATTATATCGCGCAGCTATCCGTGACCCGGACCAGGATGCCACATGCACAGCCTGGATTCGTTGCCACCAATAGCAATAGCAATGGCAATTCTACACATATTCAGGGCAGTCTTACACCGCCAGCCAAAATCTCCATCGTTGACCCTCAAACCCGCATGTGGCACAATCTCGACCTCGAGAGCAAGAACTACATGGTGCCAGGCCTGATCGCCGTGCTTCTCACCATGATCAGTCTGTTTCTTTCCTCCATGGGCCTGGTGCGCGAGAAAGAGCTTGGCACGCTGGAACAACTGATGGTAACGCCCATCAAAACCTGGCAGCTTATTCTGGGCAAGGTCCTGCCGTTTCTCATCCTCGGATTCTGTGAGCTGGGACTCATGCTGGCGGTTGCATTTGTGGCATTTCAGCTCGAAGTTGCGGGCAGCATTGCCCTAATTTTCGGCCTCGCATCTCTTTACCTGCTGTCAACGCTTGGATTGGGATTGTTCATTTCGACTCTGGCACAAACGCAGCAGCAGGCCATGTTTATCTCATGGTTTTTCATGATCTTCATGATCTTCATGTCCGGCTTTCTTTTTCCAATCGAGAATATGCCCGATTTCGTACAGAAATTAACCTACCTTGACCCGATGCGTTACTTTGTCATCATCCTGCGCGAGATATTTCTAAAGGGGAGTGCTGCGGAATTCCTGGTAGAAGAAATTGCCCTGCTTGTGGTGTTTGCTGTGGCCATCCTGACCATGAGCACGCTTAAGTTTCAAAAGCGTATCAGTTAGGTTTGATTGGTCGCAGCCTTTAAGCTGCCCATTGCAAGCCAATGCAATACTAAAGTATTGCACTCCTACGGCAGATACTGGTTACGGGATTGTCACAATTGTTTACGAATTGAGCAAAGCGGATTTGTGCCAGCAGTATTTTTTATCAGCACGCTGGCACTTGATTTGCACTTCCTGATAGTCTTAGCATGCAACCCTGACAGGGTTAATCAGTACATGTTTCCGAAAAAGGTCGTATCGTTCTCAACCCTGTCAGGGTTGGACGTAGATCACAAGTTAATCATCCGGAGGAACGTACAATGAGACGACTAAACGGCGTCTTTCTTCTCTGCCTGCTTTTTGCGCTGACAAGCTGCTCCCCGATTTCGGTGCGAACTGATTATGATCGCGAAGTTGATTTCACGAACTACCAGACTTTCAAGTGGATCCCGGGGCCCAAAGAGCGCAAAAAGGGCCAGGTACCAAGAGGCTCGTTGCTGGACAAACGTATCCGGCGCGCTGTCGAGCGCGAGCTCGAAGCCAAAGGCTATACCCTTGTAACAGAAGGTCCGGCAGATGCCATGCTGGCCTATCATGTTGCGGTGCAAAAGCACATCGATGTCGACCGCTATGGTTACGGCTACTGGCGGCGCCGACACGTCCGTCGTTACAAAGAAGGCACGATCGTAGTAGACATCGTCGATCCCCGCATGAAGCAGCTCGTGTGGCGCGGGATCGCGCAGGGCATCGTCGGCCATCCACAGGGTGATCCTGAGAAGATCAGTGAGGCCATCGCAAAAGTGTTTGAAAAATATCCGCCGCTATGAGGCGATTTTGGCAGAAGATGGAGGATGGAAGATAGAATCCGTGCCTGACATTTCAAGAGCCTGTTGCGGTTTCAACCGTACCGGATAATCCAACCGGATTTGCGCGTCACCCCGCATCATCTGTACTTTCTCGTCCGGGCCGCCGGACATCCGCGCGCAGGATGATACCGCTTTCTGACAGACGTCGCAATGTGGCCAGCGCCTCGCATGTTTCCAGCAACTTCTGTTCATCCTGCGCAGCCAGACGGCGAATCTCGTCTTCTGTGTGGCCCGATTGCTTGTACAGCTCCGCTGTCTTTATCAAATTATCCAGGTCCAGCCACCTTGAAATGGCGAGCTCCTGCAAAAACTCGGTCATATCGGTTGAAAGTATCTGTTCAACCTCCGTGCATTTGAGTAGCGCCTCCGATGGATTGTTCAGCCACGGCGCGAGCAATTGCAGGACGTAGTCCAGGCCCCGAAAGACGGCCATATTTTCGATTGAGATCAGCTTCCCCATGTAACCGAATCCTCTGCCCGAAATTCTGTCAGACCGATGCTGAGCATTGCAAGATCGAGCTGCAGGCCGCTCAGATTCTGGTACACACGACCGAGCGACAACAGCAGTCGACTTAGATTCTCCGGTGAAACAGAATCTGTCAGAGATAAGACCAATCTTGACTGACTGCCGATTGATGCCTGAAACTGCAGCTCACCAGTCGTTCCGATAGCTCCGCGCAGATTGCAGGCCCAAAACGCCGCGTCCTGAAAATTGGCGTTCCACAGCGCCGTGCCACGCAAGTCAACCATCAGCAGCTTGCTGCCCGTGAGATTTGCATCCTCGAGGTTTGCCGAGCGCAGGTTGGCGCCCTGTAAATTGGCCTCGCGCAAATTGGCGCTTTGCAAGTTTGCATGGCTCATGTCACTTCCCTGCAGACTGGCGCCGCATAGATTCGCATCATACAAATTTGCACGGCGCAAGTCGGAATACCGCAGGTCAATCTCTTGCAGGTTAGCTCGCTTCAAACACGCACCGTGCAGATCAGCATCACGCAAATCCACGCCGGCGAGATTTGCGCTGGACAGATCGATATAACGCAGGTCAAGCTCACGCTGGCATGGTGGAACACGGCCGGCGTGCCGCACATGCTTCATTGCCTTCGGAAGTGTTTGCTGTTTTCTAAGCGATTGCTTAACTTGTTCGGTCAAGACCTTAGTCCAGCGTCTGTGCAGGAGTTGCTTTTCAGATTCTGTGTACACAGTCTCAGAGATAATACGACCTATATTATTTGTTACACAAGCCAAGTCAGGTTATCAACTTAGATCGGCAGCTTGCGCCATAAACTGCAATGACTGAACCTGGGCGACGCACGATACAATGCGAACTATGACTACAAAAACATGAGCGAAAAACACATGACAGAACAAAACGCGTCGGACAAGATCCGAATTGGCATAAGCAGTTGTCTGCTCGGGGAAAACGTTCGTTTTGACGGCGGTCACAAGCGCGACGTCTTCATCACCAACACGTTGTCCGAGTATTTCGAGTGGGTGCCGGTGTGCCCGGAGATGGAAATCGGAATGGGCACGCCACGTGAAAGCTTGCGCCTGATCGGCGACCTGGACGCACCGCGCATGGTCACCACAAAAACAAATATCGACCATA
>CAZVSL010000060.1:0-11403 GCA_964629935.1 uncultured Calditrichaceae bacterium
GAAACGTCAGGCACACGCCGGCTGCGGCCGCCGGAATGGTGGAACCGCCAGTCTTGTTGATGGCGCCGGCATAGTACTCGAAGCAATCCGCCGCCAGCCCCACTTCCTCGCGCGCCTCTCGTATCGGTTTGCCGACGTTTTGGCTTTCCAGCCGCGCCAATTCCTCCTGTGCGGCGCGGATCAACTGTGCCAGTTTCAAGAGCCTGGTTGTGCGCTCGCGACTGGACATTTTGCGCCATGCGCCTTCGCTAAAAGCACGATGGGCGGCTTTGACCGCCACATCTGTATCGGCGCTGTCGCCCTCTGCGACAACTGCCAGCTCCTGGCCGGTAGCGGGACTTATCAGGGATTTTGTTTTCTCAGAAATTGCGGGGATGCGGTTGCCGTCGATGAGCAGGTTTTCGTGTAGCATCGCCTTTCCCTTGGCAAGATGTGAAATTGCTCGATTAGGGAAGTCAATATACAATTTGGCTCACACTGTGTCAATCTTTCTTTTGAAAATTGCGTCGCGACTCTTATATTTGCGCAATCCGGAAGAAGCCGACGATAGAAAAGTTCACAGAAGGGACAGGATGACGAAACAGGAAAAAGCGCAAATTATAGCCAAAAAGCTCGAGGCGTTATATCCCCAGCCCCCAATTCCTCTCAAGCACAAGGACCCCTTTACCTTGTTGGTTTCCGTACTGCTGTCTGCACAAACCACAGATGTCATGGTCAACCGGGTCACGCCTGCTCTGTTTGCAAGAGCAGACACCCCCGCCAAAATGGCACGTCTGGATGTGGAGGATATTGGCGAGATCATCAAACCCTGCGGGCTGTGGCCTCGCAAAGCGAAGGCCATCCGCGAGCTGGCGCAGATTCTGGTGGAAAAATATGGCGGCAGAGTGCCGGCCACATTCGAGGAGCTGGAAGCCCTGCCGGGTGTGGGACACAAAACAGCGTCCGTGGTCATGGCGCAGGCATTCGCTATTCCTGCTTTTCCGGTAGATACGCACATTCACCGGCTGGCGTATCGCTGGGGTCTGTCGAACGGAAAATCAGTAGTACAAACCGAGAAAGACTTAAAGCGTGTCTTCCCGCGGGAAAAGTGGATTCCGCTGCATCTACAAATCATCTACTTCGGCCGGGAGTATTGTCCGGCCCGCAATCACGTGCGCGAGCTTTGTCCGCTTTGCAGTATTGTCGGGCGTAAAACAAATTGGCGCTGAGCGACTATTCATGGAAGCAAGCGCGCAAGCCCAAAAGCAGCAACGCCAACCACGCCACTTAGATAGACCAGCATAAATACGCGCGGCAACCACTTTTCCCGGTCTGACAAATTGAGTCCTTTGCCTGCAATCGGCCTACCGTCGTCATCAACAGGATAGAGTTCATCTTCGCGGTGGTACATCTGGTGACATCCCGCCATATCAGGGTGCTCTTCCATCTCCCGAAGTTGCTTAATCCGAAACCCTACCAGAGTCTTATGCTTTTCGAGCAGTTGCTGCCACTGCAGGCAGATAACGGCGCCGACAACAGCCAAGAGCAGAAGTACGGGCGAGACCTTCCATAGTCCTTCTTGTACAACCTCTCTGGCAAGAAAAGCCGTGCCGGTCATAATAATAGAGTTGACGGTAACATAAAGATTATTGACCGTTTGGCGGCGTGAAGAAAATTGCGTGGTTTCTTCAACGAACAGCTTATACTCCTCGAACTTGTTCAAAGAGCTGTACCTTTCGTTTGCACAGATATTCTGCCCTACGGAGCCCATTTCGTCTTGAGGGATTGTGGAATAGCAACCTCAGGATGTCACATGACCTAACCTCAAGCAACAGGTTGCCGCTCAGTTCGTTCCCCCCACCAGTTGATCCGCTGTCGTATAACGCGGTACGATGTCGACAGGAATACCATCCAGTGCAGTCGACTCTTCAGCCAGAACGGCTGGCAGGTTGGCGTAAGCGTCAAACATTTGCTGCGTGCCATTGTAATCGCCGGTTGCCTGCAGGATGCAAATATCCTGTACCAGCTCCCGTATCCAGCTTGCGAAGCTGGCAAAATCAACCGCATACTTTCCGGTAGCTTGATCGATCCGGATGGCGCCTTTCTCCAGCATGTAATTGAATTGCAAAGCATTGCCTTTGCCATGGGCTTCGCCGATGCCGAAACGCATGCCCCGGAACAGACCGGCAAGATAGGTCACGGCAATCTCTTGCTTCATAGATTCAGGCAGCAGACCTTTTTCAATCATGAAATGTATGTTGTAGACGCCCATGACATCTGCCTTGGCTTCTTCGAGAGGAGAGTATAGGTCCTTGAGCTCAAGCCTGACTTCTGTTTCCCGGCCCTCCAGGGTGATCTTGCCCGGTCCCAGTCCGTGCGCCAGCTCATGGAATAAGACCTCGTTGGTAAACGCCTCCGCAGAGACAAACTGAAGCTGGTCGCCCACGATCAGCCGTTGGGCTATTGGCATAAGAATCTTTTCATATTTGGCAGCGATAACATTGCGCAGCAGCACTTTCTTGCTGCCTTTCTGTTCGCGTACGACCTCATCGTTCGGCAGATTAAAAGCGATCGTCTGAACGCCTGCGCGCGTGTCGCCAGCGGTAAAAATTTCATCTACCACACGGATGGGCGACTCGGTGCCGCGATCCAGGTTCTTCATGCTTTCCGGAATGGGAAGATTGCGCTCCATGGCCGGCAGCTCGGATTTGTATTTTTCCAGCTTCTGGCTCTCCTCGGGATCAGTGACCGTCACAAACGATTCAAACGCGGCTTTGTAGCCAAAGAGCTTATCCTCATAGGTCTCATAAGGTCCGATGGTGATCTCTACCGGGCTGTCTAAATCCATCCAGAGCATATCGCTCTGGCGATATGCATTCGAATAGAACGCATCAGCGCGTGCATTCAAAAATTTCTTCAGCGATTCGTTGGCGGTCAGAGTTGCTGCATCGCGCAGCAGTTTGGCGGCCGGCTCCAGCCATTCTTTATAAGCATTCGAATAATCGATGGCGACCAGGCTCCCTCCCTGTCGGCGGACCACCGTATAGAGGCTCTTGAGGCTCTCTTCCTGTTCGGGGTGGTTTTCGATGTAGGATTCAAATTCTTCCCTGGTGATATCAACAGGATAATAGCCTGCGCCAGCCGGTTTCTCCATATCGCCGATGAACGGCGCTTCATGTTCATCGAGACGGTTCCAGATACAGTACATGATATTGAAATAAGCATGGGCCGCTCTGCCCAGCGAATCGTCGCGTGCTGCCAGAGCCTCGCGGTACTCGGGACTCTGTTGCCAGACCTGGCGCAGAAAAATCTCATCCATGTATTCGCTCGCTTCGATAAGCTTGGTGAGCGCCCGCTGTTCATGCTCCGGTAGAAAGGATATGTCTGCCGTGATCTCGACTGGTGCAAACTGTTCGAGCAATTCAGGCACGTTCTCATGGATATCCAACGGTACTTCCGCTTTTTTCGTGCAGCCAAATACGACGAGCAAAACAGTCAAACCGCAAGTCACGGCTTTGTTTACTAACATTGTTGCCTCCAATCTCACTTGATTTAATAGACTGCAAATCAGGCCCGAAACAATCTTTCAGCATTTCTTAATTCTGATTCTTCGTTTGTGTTCTCGAAGCAATTCAAGGCAATTGGCGCTTAATGAACGCAAAGAGTATACTAAGAAAGCACAAAAATGTCAAGCTGTCCGATCCAGACCATGAGCACGCTGGCAATGGCCGGAATTCATTGGGGGCAAAAAATTTCTTGCTCTGTCGAACACTATTATGTACATTAGTGTACAGAATTTATGGAGCGATTGATTATGAGAACCGTTAACTTCACAGATTTCCGGAAAAACGCTTCCAGCTATTTTTCCGATGTTGAACAAGGTGAGACGTTACTCATTGTTCGGCATGGCAAGGCGATAGCGGAAATATCACCTGTAGAAGAATCGAGGTCAGAAGTACCTTCCTGGAAGGAGCCTGGACTGAAGCTTGCTCTAAACGGTGCAAGTTTGTCTCGTGCTATTCTGGAAGAACGCGAATCTCTTTAATCGAATAATGAAAACGTTTTTCGATTCCTCAGCTTTCGCAAAAAGGTATATTCGAGAAAGTGGAAGCCAGGAAGTTGACGAAATCTGTCACAATAGTTCAATATTGGCGTTGAGCATTATTTGTATTCCAGAAATCGTATCCGCATTGAACAGAAGATTGCGAGAGGGGAAGTTAACAAGACCACAGTATTCAACAATGAAATCTCGTTTTCTACATGAAATCAGAGATTCTGTACTTATAAACCTGACGCCATCAGTAATATCAAGATCAACTGCTCTTCTTGAGAAGAATGTGTTAGGTGGAATGGATGCCTTACATCTTGCTTGTGCGATACAATGGAAAGCTGAGTTATTTGTATCCGCGGACAAACGCCAAACCAAAGCTGCAAAACGAACAGGCTTAAATATATTGTTAATCTAGCTGTAGCTATGCATAAGGAGAAACCCAATTGAAGATAAGGGAAAATCTACGCAACTTTTTCTTTCTCGCATTATTGCTTGCTTGCGCTCAGTTCATCGCCTCATGTGCGGTTAATCCGGTGACAGGCAAGCGCGAGCTCAACCTCCTGAGTGAGAGCCAGGAAATTGCACTCGGGGCACAAACCGACCCAATGATCATCGCGCAATACGGGCTTTATGATGATCCCGAGTTGTCCAAATTCATCGACCAAATGGGACAAAAGATGGCCAAGATCTCCCACCGGCCTGATCTGGAGTTCCACTTCCGCGTGCTCGATAGCCCGGTTATTAACGCTTTTGCTCTGCCCGGCGGCTACGTCTATTTCACGCGCGGCATCCTGGCCCACATGAATTCGGAAGCAGAGGTTGCCGGCGTGCTGGGCCACGAGATCGGCCACGTCACAGCCCGGCATGGCGCCAAGGCTTACACGCGGGCACAATTAGCTCAGGTTGGACTGGTTGCCGGCTCCATTGTGTCAGAAACTTTTCGTCAATTCAGTGACATTGCAGCGGCAGGGGTTGGCTTGCTGTTCCTAAAGTTCAGCCGCGACCAGGAACGGCAATCAGACGAGCTGGGGGTGGAATACGCAACCAAAATCAACTACGACGCCAGGAGAATGTCACAGTTCTTCGGTACCCTGGAAAGGCTGCAGGAAGAGAGTGGTCACAGCCTGCCAACCTGGCAATCCACCCACCCGGACCCTGAGGACCGCGAGGCCAAGACCCTGGAGCTCGCCATAGCTGAACAGCAAAGCGTGGCAAGCCAGAACTTTGCCGTAAACCGGGATGCTTATCTCAATCTCATCGACGGCATCGTGTTTGGCGAGGACCCGCGCCAGGGTTTTGTGGAAAACAACATGTTTTATCACCCGCAGTTGGATTTTCAATTCCCGGTCCCGGCAGGCTGGCAGGTGCAGAATACGCCGCAAGTGGTGCAGATCGTCAATCCGGAGCAAAACGCGGGTATTCAGTTCGCCCTGTCGCAAGAGCCCAGTGCGCGCGCCGCGGCTGCTAAGTTTGTTACAGATTCTGAGGGAAGCGTGACTTATTCCGATGTCACCAGAACAAATGGCTATACTACGGAAATCCGCCAGACCGATCTGGCCACGCAACAAGGTAACCTGACCGTGCTCTCCTACTTCATCGAAAAAGACGAGCACGTGTACGTTTTTCACGGCTTCAGCGCAACTGCCAATTTCGACCAATATCAGAGCACCTTCAAGAATACCATGTCCGGGTTTGATCGCCTCAGAAATCAGGCTGCCAAAAAAGTGGAACCGACCCGCGTCAAAGTTGTCAGGGTCGCTCAGACGACCACGCTCGAGCAGTTTCTGTCGAAATATCCCAGTGAAAAACTCACGCCGGACAAACTCGCCATACTCAATGGCATGGAATTGACAGATACGGTACGTCCGGGCGACCGTATCAAAGTGCTGACGAAGTAAGCGTGAGGAATTCGGTCGTGCTTGTCCTGGCCTGGGGTTAAACAGAAAGCACGAAATCCTAAACAAATCCGAATTATCCCGGCTGCTCGCCGTTTTTGGGGAGACGCGCTACAAGAAGCGCCTCTTGTGAAGAAGTCGCGGTAAAAATCCGTGTGCATCCGTGGCTTTTCTACGAGGGCATGTCAATGAGTCGGTCGCAGCACAATCCGCCATTCCGGTCCTGCCTCGACGCCATGTTTTTCCGCAAAGTTGCCCAAATTGATCGCAAGCGCAACGTTATCCAGGCTGTTGATGTAAAGCAGCGGCTGCCCTTGTGGCACGTCATCGAAGGTGCGGACAAACTGGATGGCACCTGCATAAACGATGCCCTCGCCGTCTGACACAGCGACTTCTAAACTATCGCCGGTTTCAACGCCAAATTTTTCAAATAGCGATCTTGGAATATTGGTCCAGACGTTGCCGTAACGCACATCCAGAATCGGGATGCCGCCCTTTATTTTCCCGTCACGCAGCTCGGCGCGCTCATGGGCAATCATCACCGGTGGCCGATTTAGCCCTGGTCCGACTTGCTCAAATGTGATCACACCGGCAGCCAGACGCGCTCCTGTAAATGCATACACATCGCGGCCATGAAACGTGTGCGACTGCTGCGAACCTTCCCGGCGATTCAAAGCTTCGTCGATTTCGCGCAATCCAGCCACGCCGAACTGCTCAGCAACCAGCGTCAGGGTACCGTTATCGGGCGTGACAAAACAGTGCCCGGATTCTGTCTTCAGCACCACAGATTTGCGCGCCGTGCCCACGCCGGGATCGACCACAGACACGAAAACCGTGCCGGACGGCCAGTATTCTGCGGTCTGGCGCAAACGGTAAGCAGCCTGCCAGATGTCGAAAGTCGGAATGTCATGCGTAAGGTCAAAGATATGCAGCTCGGGCGACACTGAAAACGCCACGCCCTTCATGGCCGCCACGGCGCCGTCTGCGTTGCCAAAATCAGATTGCAACACCAGAGCATTCTGGCTCCGGACGGCGTCGCTCAATAGCAAGACTAAAGCAATGCCAGCGTATATCTTACGTGTGAGTTTCATCATTCCGGAAACCTCGAAGCGTCGATGCCAGGCAGGACCTTCAGGGCGTTCTTGTAGTATAGTTTTTTCAATACCTCATCGGGCAGGTCGAGGCCATAGATGCGCCAAAAAGCATGCCGGCGGCGGTAATACTCGAAGTACTCGTCAGCCGTTTCCAGCGTGCGGAAATAAACATGGTATTCCTCTGGCACCCACAAGTCCTTGCCAAACATCACGCGGTCCTGATACTTGATGAACCATTCTTTGGCAAAACGTGGCTGCCTGCCAAGCTCAGCCAGCACCGCGCCGATTTCCGTGTACATATTGGGAATCTCATCCAGTCTTTTGCCCAGAGCAGCCAGGTCATTGCCGCGCCAGCCAAGGTGCGCGCTGATGAACGTGGTGTTCGGATGCTTGCGAAACACATTATGGTGCTCACGCATGACCTGCTCCCACGACGGATAGATATCCGGATCCCGATACCGCTCCGGTTTCTGTTTCAGCTCCAGCAAGCGCTCGTTGTATTTATCTTTCGGTCGCCAGAAGCTTGCGGGCTCGCCCGAGTGAATCAGCACCGGGATGCCAAGCTCCCCACACTTTGCCCAGATCGGGTCCAGCTTTGGATCATCCACCGCGACCCGGCGGCCGTCCTTGTATTTCACGGTCAGTCCAAGGTCCTTGTAAATCTTCAGGCCGCGCACACCGAGCTCGACATCGCGTTCGATCTGCCGCACCGTGCGCTCGGCCCAGTCCGGATCATCGATGCCAACGTAGCTGATGTTGGTGAAGGTGATAAACCGGCCAGGAAAATGCTTCTTTGTGTTTTCCAGAAAGCGCTTGAGAAAGCGCTCCTCAGCTTCGATGTCGCGCGTTTCGGTGTTGCGAATCAGCTCAAACCCGCGGCCGCTCAGATTGACCAGAATGGCGATATTGAGCGTATCCATGGCCTGCACCACGGAATCGAGATAGGAGACCTCGGTGCGCCAGTGGTGGCTGTGCACATCGATAATCGGATACTTCGCGCGCGTAACTTTGTGTTCCGGCACCACCAGCGTCGAACGCGGGTCGTATTCATCGAATGCCATATCCTGGGCGCACAGGCTGAGCGGCAGAAAGAGAAACAGAACGCAAAACAAAAGGGGCTTCATCGGTTGGGTCCGTGGTTTCTTATGAGTCGTTTTGGAGATCATGGCTCTATAATAGAAAAAATCCTGGGTTTTGCAAGGGAAAGGTGGGCGCACTGATTCTTGTATATTCGTATTGACTCTTGTCAATACCCTGGAGTTTGGACATTAGCACTCCTTTCGGCGTGGCCCAGGCCGAAGCAATTGAGTGCGTGCTTTGGTCTGGATAAGCGAAGTGGATAATTTTCGCTCCGAAGGAGCAACAATATAATAGCCCAGGGCAACGCCCTGGGTAAGCGATTATAATATCTTTCAGCCCCAAAGGGGCGTAATCGAACACACATTTCTATTTCAAGGCATTGTTTTTATTACGCCCTTTCAGGGCTGGAGAACGCGATGTTTGTCAACCCGGGGCGATTGCCCCGGGCTATTACATTCAGCCCTTTCAGGGCAAAGAAAGCAAAAGATTAAGTTGAAACTGTCCAAACTCGAGCGCAAGAAAAAACACAAACGCAAGAGGCCACGTTCAAACATCGAAGCAATAAAAAGGGGGTTCGTTAACGATGACAAAGAACAACCAAGTGCATTAAAATTGCCTGTCAACATATCTCCGCCCTGCGCTACGCTGAAGCATGGCGTCGCGGCGCGGAATAGGCGAGGGAATAATGTCCAAACACCAACGTATTGACTCTTGTCAATACCGTGACTTATTTTTGCATATATGCTCGGCTTTTCTTTCAAACGCAGGCTTCTCGTTGTCGTCTACATCGAAAGAGGGAGGCGAACCCGCATTATCTCAGCGAGGAAAGCAACCAGTCATGAAAGGAAAATGTATGAAGAAGCTTGAAATCAAGGAACGACCGTCCAAAATGGTATCCATTCGCATTCCATTGGATACGTTGGAGCAGCTAAAGGAAATCGCCGCATCTCGAAAGCTTGGCTACCAGTCACTCCTGAAACTCTATATCGGGGAGGGCTTGCGAAAAGACAAAGCAGACATGAAAAAGCATCTAATACTAGCTAATCAGTTTTTCAACAAGAACGCTAACTCCCCAAATACTTATACCCTGTTAGTTTTCTGAACTTCTTTTTTTCGGAATCCGGTTGCGGAGGCTCATTATTAAGCTTCCAATCTTCCATTATGTTTTGAAGATCATCATTCCATGTGATAAGCCCTTTTTTTATCCAGTCATTGACAATTGCCAACGGAGTCTTGTTTTTAATGTCAAATTCTTGTTCCAAGAAAGTAATCAGGTCTTTATCATCCGAAGAAATCTTTAGCTTATAAGTTATTGCATAGGCTGCAATTTTTTTATCTCTTTTGCTTAAATCAAAAATACGTCCGGTCTTTTTATTTATTGCGAACGCATCAATTAATTGAGAAATCGTATCTACACTAAGTTTGTAATCATCGGTATTATTTCTTAATGCATAGTTCGGTGAAATTTTGCTCTTATAATTTTTTCGCCAAGGGAATTTACTTTTAAATTTCTGAGTACGAAAAACTTCTTCGTGAACCTCCTTGACAGTAGCACATTCAAATTGTTCATCGATGAACATATCAGGCGCAATTCTTATTAGCATTAGGACGGAGCAAGTATCACACAGAATATTCATTTAATCGACTTGATTCTTTAACCAATTCTGCCTTGAAGTCTTTAGCATCCAAGACACTTTCTAACTCAAAAAGTTCAGCAAGTTTTCTATTTGATATTGAATCTATCTGATTAGAAATCACCTTGAAAAAACTTTCATTCAGAGTTATTAAGTTGTTAACAAAAGTTCTGGCCTCGTTATCGATAAAAACCAGCTTTTGAATTGTCGAGAATTTCTTTTTGAGGTTTGTATCAGCGCCGTGGATGTTTAATTCAAAATCAGGTGCAATATGCTTAATTGCCTGAACGATTCCGTGCAACGAATGGCCGTTGCTTTTGGCAAAGGTTTTTAAAACATTAACTCTAGTGAAATCACTTTCATGCTTAATAGCCTCATAAACTGTCTCAACATAGGTTTCAGGAAACTGCAAGAAATTAGCAACTAAATCACAAAAATTCTCTTCATCTTCGTTATATATTTCTGTTCTGGAAGGTTCATCCATAATAGCATGAACAATTTCATGCAATAAAGGAAAAATCAAGTCCAGGATATTAGTTGAGTAGTTAATAAATACAACCCGGTGTTCACAAATTTTTGTATAAAAAGCGTAGCTCTTAATTTCTTTCGGAAATGTCCTGAATATTACATTAATGCCAAGTGCATCCGCTAATTCAAAGGTGGCTCTATAATTCATTGGCTTGTCTTTTGGAATATCAGCCATAACCCGTAATTTGTTAGCTACTTTTCGGGCGTTAGCCAAATCTCTTTGTTTTGTCCTGATTACGGGCACAACATCGGAATTCTTATGGTTTCTGAAAATGTTCAAATATTCTTTAGCCAGTCCAATCGAAGCTTTCTGTGTAATTTCAGTTACTTTTGCAGTTTTTCGCTTGCGATGGGACGGCATTAAAATATAGTTTTCAATATCATTTTTAAAAAACTCATTGGGATTTACGGCTAACATTCTACTGAGCATCAAAAGGTGACTGCCCTTCGGAATTTGTCCGTTAACCCAATCGTTAACGGTTTGACGGGATACGCCAATATTATCGGCTAACTTCTGAAGGGAAAGCCTCCTATCTTTTACATATTGAGTAATTTTTTTTCCATCCCACTTCATTTTCTCTCTCCAAGAATAATGTGAGCAATAATCGTAAAGATAAATTTACGATTATGAAATCAAGTATAACATATTTGCAAATCAATGTAAAGTATTTTATACTGTTTTTGTAGATACAGCGATGTGGTTTTGCTTAAAATTTCCTTGAATCCCTTCCCAATGTTTGTATATTTTTCGTAGTTCAATTTTCTCCCCATCTTTTTTGAAATGGAGTTTATAGCCGATGCAGCTTTCTGATAATGAAATCAGAGATATTACAAGATATTTGGAAGAAGGCAAACCGCTTCCCGACAAGTACAGGTTTTTATTGTTTGAGGACAAAAGGGAAGTCGAGTTGGTTTGGAATGGCAAGACCAACGAAGTTTGCAATGTGGTTTTGCCGTTCCAGGTGATTGAGTGCGTGGATGAACCGCGAGCCGAAAAAGATACCAATTTGCAAACCTCACTCTTTGACCTTGACGACAGAGGCCGACAGTTAAAGGGCTGGACAAACAAGCTGATTTGGGGCGATAACAAACTTATTTTGAGCAGTTTGAAGAACGGCGCGATGCGGGAAGAAATTGAAAAG
>CAZVSL010000060.1:11413-17473 GCA_964629935.1 uncultured Calditrichaceae bacterium
GCAGGGTGGCATTAAATTGATTTACATTGACCCGCCGTTTGATGTTGGCGCGGACTTCTCAATGGATATAGAAATTGGTGATGAAGGTTTTACCAAGAAGCCAGGCATTTTAGAGGAATTGGCTTATCGTGATACTTGGGGAAAAGGTGCTGATAGTTACATTGCGATGATTTATGAGAGGTTAAAAATCATGCACGATTTATTAGCTGATGACGGTAGCATTTATGTTCATGTAGGTTGGCAGGTCAGTGGACTGTTAAGACTTGTACTCGATGAGATATTTGGAAGAGGAGGAGAAGCTGGAAAACAGGGTTTTCGAAACGAAATTGCTTGGAAATGCACAAGTGCCCATAGTGATAGTGTAAGATATGGCATTAATCATCAAACGATTCATTTTTACTCAAAAGGGAATAAGCCAATTTGGAATGACCCAAAAGGCGAATATGATGATGAATATATAGAAACCTATTTTCGGTACCAAGATAAAGATGGACGAAGGTTTAAATCAGGTGACCTTTCTGCCTATGGATTAAGTGGGGGAGGTTACGAATATGAATGGAAAGGTCACAAGAAACTATGGCGTTGTCCGCAAACTACGATGGAACGACTGGACAAAGAGAAAAGAATCTATTATACAAAAAATGGGGTTGCACGACAAAAACAATACCTTGATGAATCTGAGGGTATGCCAGTTCAAACAATTTGGGCGGATAAATCAGTTCAATATGTGACTTCTTGGGGTGAAGAGAAGCTTGGATATGACACACAAAAATCCGAGGGATTATTAGCAAGAATCATAAAAGCATCTTCCAACGAAAATGACCTTGTTTGCGATTTCTTCTGTGGCTCAGGTACTACTTTGGCTACTGCAGAAAAACTAAGTCGGAAATGGATTGGTTCCGATTTAGGTAAATTTGCCATTCACACCACAAGAAAACGCATGATAGACGTACAACGTCATCTAAAAAAAGAGGACAAGGATTACAGAGCCTTTGAGATTCTAAACTTGGGTAAGTATGAACGCCAGCATTATATCGGCGTGAATATGAACTTGAGAGACAAAGAAAAACAAAAGCAGATTGCCCAAAAGGAAAAAGATTTTCTCAATTTAATTCTCCATGCTTTCAGAGCCGAAACGGTTGAGGGTTTTAAAACTTTTCATGGCAAAAAAGCCGGGCGTTTGGTTGCCGTCGGCCCCATCAACTTACCCGTCACCCGGCTATTTGTCGAAGAAATCATTCTTGAATGCCGTCAAAAACATATCACCAAAGTCGATGTTCTGGCCTTTGAATTCGAAATGGGGCTTTTTCCAAACATCCAGGAAGAAGCCAAAAACAAAGGCATCGACCTTGCCCTTAAATATATTCCCCGCGATGTTTTCGATAAACGCGCCGTCGAGAAAAACCAAGTCGTCTTTCACGATGTTTCATACATCGAAGTCAAGCCGCATTTTAAAGGCATTGCCGTTGCGGTCGAGTTAACCGACTTTTCGGTTTTCTACAACCAGGATTCAATTGCAAACGTCGAAAGCAATCTCAAAAACGGCTCGAATAAAATCGTCGTGGAAAACGGCCAAATCATCAAAGTCACCAAAGACAAAGACGGTGTAACCAGCCGGGACGTTCTAACCAAAAAATGGACGGACTGGATAGATTATTGGTCGGTGGATTTCGATTTTGAGAGCAAACGCGAAATCATTCAAACCAAAAATGCCGACGGCGAAACCGAAGAAGTTTGGACCGGAGATTATGTTTTCGAAAATGAGTGGCAATCGTTCCGCACCAAAAAAGACCGCAGCCTGGAGCTAAAAAGCGTTTTCCACGAATGCAGTCCGGGCCGCCACAAGTTAGCCGTTAAAGTGGTGGATATTTTCGGCAATGACACCATGAAAATTCTCGAAGTCACCATCGGAGGGAAAAAATAATGGCGCTGCATCGAGACTTTCCAAAATCCCCTCACGAAATTATTCATCCCGATTTAAGATGGTTTCCGGCAGACGAAGCCCTGCGAGAACAAGGCTATGAAAAACTATTGCCGCCACTGGTTGCCCGGCTCAGAAAACAGGTTGCCGAATGGCGTGACAATGATTACCAGGGAGCCAGTCAAACAAGTTATGCCCTTCTCAAATGGTGGTTTCAACATGAACATTTATTGCCAACGAATGACGGTAACACGGCAAAATTTCAGTATTATTTCGCACAAAGGGAAGCGGTTGAAACGGTCATCTATTTATACGAAGTTGTTGAAATTAAAGACAAATATGATTTAATCCGCTTCGATAGTTCGGGCGCGGTGTCCGCCGGTATGTTTCCCGAAACATGGCGGCGTTTTGTTTTGAAAATGGCAACAGGGAGCGGCAAGACCAAAGTTTTAAGCCTGCTTTTAACCTGGAGCTATTTTCACAAATTATATGAAGAAGACTCGGAACTGGCGCGGAATTTTCTGGTTATCGCGCCAAACATCATTGTTTTGGACAGGCTGAGAGCAGATTTCGACGGCTTAAAGATTTTCTATCAAGACCCGCTTTTACCCGATAACGGTTATGAGGGGCAGAACTGGCGCGACGATTTTCAACTAACCCTGCATATTCAGGATGAAGTCAATATCGTTCGCAAGGTCGGCAATATTTTTCTAACCAATATTCACCGGGTTTATGACAGTAACACGGTTGAACCGTCTTTCCAGGACGACGACGTTTCAGATTATTTTCTCGGCACAAGACCAGTCGGCGCAACCAATGATTCAAAAATCGACTTGGGCGATATTGTCCGGGACATCGACGAATTAATGGTCTTGAACGATGAAGCCCATCATATCCACGATGAACGATTAGCCTGGTTTAAATCTATCCAGGACATTCACAACCGGCTTTTGCAGAAAGAAAAAGGGCTTTCCCTGCAAATAGATGTAACGGCCACACCAAAGCACAATAACGGCGCGATTTTCGTTCAAACGGTTGCGGATTACCCTTTAGTCGAAGCCATATATCAGGACGTTGTGAAACATCCGGTTTTGCCGGATCAGGCGAGCCGGGCAAAACTAAGCGAAAAGAAAAGCTCAAAGTTTACCGAGAAGTACGAAGATTATATTCACCTGGGTTATTTGGAATGGCAAAAGGTTTACCAGGAGCATATCAAATTAAACAAAAAGGCCGTTCTGTTTGTAATGACCGACGACACCAAAAATTGTGATACGGTGGCCGAATATCTTGAAAATCATTATCCCGATTTAAAAGGCGCGGTGCTTGTGATTCACACCAAAAACAACGGTGAAATCTCCGAAGCCGCCAGCGGTAAGAACAAAGAAGAATTGGACAAACTCAGAGAAGCGGCTAACGAAGTTGACAAGCTGGAAAATCCTTATAAGGCCATTGTTTCGGTTTTGATGTTGAAGGAAGGTTGGGACGTGAAAAACGTGACAACCATCGTTGGTCTGCGCGCCTATGCTGCAAAAAGCAATATTTTACCCGAACAAACTTTAGGGCGCGGACTCCGAAGAATGTATCGCGACCAGGACGTTAACGAAATGGTCAGCGTGGTCGGCACGGACGCTTTTATGGACTTTGTAGAATCTATCCAAAGCGAGGGCGTGGAACTCGAAAAAAGAGGCATGGGCAGCGGTACACAGCCCAAAGCGCCGTTAGTCATTGAAGTTGATAACGACAACGAAAAGAAGGATGTTGAAAAGCTCGATATAAATATTCCGGTACTGAGTCCGAGAATTTACCGTGAATACAAGAATTTTTCAGACCTTGACGTTAGCCGGTTGCTGACTGTAAAAATAAAAATAATGCCTTTCAGCGATGAAGAACAAAGGGAGATAATTTTCAAAGATATAACAACGAATGAGATTAGCCATAAAACCGTTATGGATAATAATTTGGCCGGAAATTATCGCAGCGTTGTCGGTTATTTCACGCAAACCATTATGAAAGAACTCCGGCTGGTCAGCGGCTACGATATTCTTTATGAGAAGGTAAAAGAATTTATTCAATATCAACTATTCGAAAATGAAGCGGATTTGGAAGACCGGAATATCCTGAGAAACCTTTCCGAAATCCAGGCGACTAAGACAATTATTGAAACCTTCAAAAAGCTCATAAATGAATTAACGGTACTCGACAAAGGCGAAGCGGAGATAAGAGATTATATTAAAATCAGCCGCTGCCGGCCGTTTGTCACGAAAGAACAGAAGTATTTAGTCCCGAAGCATAGCCTTTTTAATAAAATCATCGGGGACAGCGATTTTGAGCTAACCTTTGCCGCATTCCTTGAACGCTGCGAAAGTGAGATAATTTCATACATCAAAAACTATTTCGCTGTCAATTTCCGGCTCGATTATAAAAACAGCCACGGCGATATTTCAAACTATTATCCCGACTTCATTGTCAAGAAATCCGAAAAAGAAATCTACATCATCGAAACCAAAGGCCAGGAAGATTTAGACGTTCCCCTGAAAATCGAACGTTTAAAACAATGGTGTGAAGATATTAATACCGTTCAATCCGAAATCAGATACGATTGGATATTTGTAGACCAGGAGGGTTTTGAGTCTTACAAGCCGAAAAGTTTTGGGGAGTTGGTTGAAGTTTTTGAGAAGTACCGGGATTGACGATTAACTTTTTAATATACTATCTATCGCGGTTTTGAGAGTTATGCTTCGTAAGTCAACAAAGCGGGCGTTCTGATCCTGGTCTTCCTGGACCACAAAGTCATGACTTAGCTTGAACTCAGCGAGAGCGCCATTCCAGTCGTGATGTTTATAGTTTGTCCCGCCACCCTGCCAATCATCAAAGCGCTCATTTTGGGTTTCAACTGTCTCATTGGTACCATCATCCCGGAAAATGAATCCGCCTGAATTAATAATCGAGGTTCAGACTTCCAACGTGCCACCAGCATTCTGACTATTGATAACATTGGTGAGCTGCACGCCGATCTTGAGCAGTTCCTCCCTTTGCTCTGTGAGGGTATAATTCATCTTATCCAGTTGTTGTTGGGTAAAATCGGTGCGACAGTTGCTGGGCGCGTAAGACATCAAGTTGTGGGTGTCCGGGACATAAGGATTGTTACCACAAAATGACGCATCTGTAAATTGTCCGACATATGTGCAACCGGCACCCATGGCGCCCGAGCGGCTGAGATCGGGATCTGCTGGTGTGTCACAAAGCAAATCGCCTGCAGTGCGACAATTGCTGCCGTTTGCGCCCTCTTCGCCAAATATTATCTCATGAGTGTGAAACAGGTTGAAATAGTGGCCCATCTCATGTGCCAGTGTCGAACCATTGGTGGCGGCATCGTTGCGCATAATGATGCCCTGTGGCGAATCGCCCGGAAAACTCGAAAGCCCGCGAATACCTGGAAATGCCGGTACGAAGTAGACATTGATCCCATTTGACTCTTCATCATTGTACAAGAACCGTAGAGCATCTTGCTCTTGCTCACTGTCAATACTGGCCTAGGTGTCGCTGTCAATGGTGTCGCGATTGAAGATTTCAAAGGCCATCATCGCCGGAACAAAGCTGCTGTTGAGTTGCTGAATGGATGTCTGTAGATCGGTCTGGGAAATGCCACCACTGCCATCGTCATAACGAACAATGTGCACCACTAAACGCAATTTTGGCGTGGTTGTTGTGCGTTTGTATAGCCCTAAATTGCTGGGGTCCCCATAAGGGATGCATCTTCTTCCGTGTACCAATCCGGAGGTGCACAAAAACTAGACGTCGCACCATCCTTTAACCGGATTATTTGTCCGGCAGAGGTAAACCAAACTTCTTTGTTAGAGAACGCAAACACAGCTCTGGCCGCAAATGGCGCAGTATCTTTTGTTCCACAAACGGGAAACTGAAAACGTTTTAATTCCCATTCTACGCCGTTCCAATGCACCACATTATATAGATGCTTTTCAAACTGCCCGGTAGAATCCTGTACAAAGATTTCCCCAACCGCCCAAATATTGTCTTCATCAACGATGCAAACGTCATGCAGTTTGGAGGCATTGCCGTCGCCAAAGTTCAGAATTTCCCAGGTAAACTCATGGCTGGTGGTGTCAGGCAAGACCGGT
>CAZVSL010000061.1:0-17272 GCA_964629935.1 uncultured Calditrichaceae bacterium
AAATCCATGTTGAGGATGTGGCCGCGCGCGACTTTTCTGTCCGTCGGTGAATAGTGTGCTCCGGCTGTGTCGGGCCCCGTGAAAACGGCCGGACATGTACTTTCCTCCCACGCTGACTCCAGACCAAGCTTCTTGCGCTCATTTGTGATGAACCCGGCGATCTCTTTTTCGGTCTTACCGGGCTGGATGAACTTCGCCACTTTCGCAAAAATGGTCTCGGTGCGGGAAATGGCTTGCTTCAGCAATTCGATCTCGGTGGCAGACTTGCGCTGGCGCACAGCAGAGATAATCTTTTCTGCCGAGATCAGGCGTTCTGAATAGCCGATTTCTGACAGAAACTCATGCAGCGTCAGATACATGCCGTGAGTAAGACCATCGCAGATCTCACTGCCTTTGGAGTAGTTGATGGCAATTTGGCGCGGATTGAGCTGTTGCAGATAGCGCAGCAGCGGCTCTTTGACGCCTTCCACAAACGACTCGACTGTTTGATACGCTCCCGTATCTTCGATGGTCTTCTGATCGTATTTGCCCACAATCGCACGGGTCTCACCCGTCCGTAAAATGATAAACGCGGAATGCCAGGTGACGTCAGCGCCGACGATGTAATCCAGAATCGGATCACCGTTCAGCGCGGTCTCGCGCACAAACGTCAGCCAGCAGTAGATGTCGAATTCCTGCAGAATGCCGACAGCCTGTTTGACTTTTTCTTGCACAAGCATGGTTTTTCCCTTGCTCTGTAAATTTTCGTTAAGCGTGGGTAAGGTATTCACCACGAAGTCAGAATCCGTACCGTATCAAGACCATATCCGTACTACGAGCCGACAACATTGTGCTTTCTGGCAACACTGATGAAACACGGATTTCTTTCTTCACCACAAAGACACCAGGTAACACCAAGGCCACAAAGAGGCTTTGGCGACATAGTATAGTTCATCTTTTTGTTCATTCTCTTCATGTTCCCCGGTGTTAGTGCTGACGTAGTAGTTGATCTGTTCTTTGTGTCTCTTTGTGCCGCTTGGTGACTTGGTGGTTAAACCTTTCCCACAGCTTTTTATCAGTGAAAATCCGTGGCTGAATTACTTGGTTTGCCCACCCTAACAACCATCGACCCATCCGATGGCATAGAAGCCCCCTGATGGCTGCCGCCGCAACATACCAAATCGAATTTACATATTCAAGCACTTATCTGTCCGATTTTGTTGGAATTTCTCGCTTGAAAATGTGCAAATTCTCTTGCATATTCAAACCAATGAACGGAGCACAATCATGTTAATCAGCAAAGGAGAGACTCATGCACGATCCACGGCTCGATAAGTTAGCTGATGTTCTCATAGATCATTCCACCAGACTGAAAGAAGGTGAAACCATCCTGATCGAAGCCACTGATATTCCCGATGAAATGGTTATCAGCTTAATTCGCAAGATCCGCAACAGAGGCGGCCGGCCGATGGTCACCCTGAAAAGCAGTGTGGTGCAGCGGGAGATCATTGGTAAAGGCGATGAGACCATCATGAAGCAGATCGCCGAGTACGAGAAGTTTCGCATGGAGCGGGTGCAGGCGTACATCGCCCTGCGCGGCAGCTACAACATTTCGGAATTATCCGATGTGCCGTCGGCAGCCATGCGCGCGTATCAGCAGCACTGGCTCAAGCCCGTGCATCTGGAGCTGCGCGTTCCGAAAACCAAATGGGTCGTGCTGCGCTGGCCCTCGCCTTCCATGGCGCAACAGGCCCAGAAAAGCACAGAAGCATTCGAGGATTTTTATTTCGATGTCTGCACCCTGGATTATGCCAAAATGGAGAAAGCTGCCCAGCCGCTGAAAGAGCTCATGGAAAAAACCGACCAGGTGCAGATCAAAGGCCCCGGCACGGATTTACGTTTCAGCATCAAGGACATCGGCGTGCTGCACTGCGCAGGCACCCACAACATCCCGGATGGCGAATGCTATACCGCGCCGGTACGCGACTCTGTAAACGGCACGATTCAGTACAACACCGCATCTATCTACCAGGGCACGCCTTTTAGCGACGTGAAATTTCGCCTGGAAAACGGCAAGATCGTCGAAGCCTCCGCCAACAACACGGAAAAACTCAACGAAATCCTGGATACGGATGAAGGCGCACGCTACATCGGCGAGTTCGCCCTCGGCTTCAACCCGCACATCACCTTCCCCATGCTGGACATCTTGTTTGATGAGAAGATCGCCGGCTCCATGCACTTTACGCCCGGCAACGCCTATGATGACGCTGACAACGGCAACCGCTCCTCCGTGCACTGGGACCTGGTGCTGATTCAGACGCCGGAGTTTGGCGGCGGCGAGATCTATTTCGACGACAGGCTGATTCGAAAGGACGGCAAGTTCATCATCCCGGAATTGCAAGGGTTGAATCCGGAGAATCTGAAGTGAGGTGGCTTGAAATCTCAAAGTCGGCGGCGGGCGATTTGTGAATAATACAGGTTATCTCATTGGATAATCAAAGGGTTATCTAACGTGGTAAATCACAATTCCCAATTCAATAGCACCAGAGCGTGTGGCAGAGCTAATTCCGGCTTAGACCGCGTGCTGCATACGGGAATGCGCGCTAGCTTCCATGCAGCTCCAGGCGAACTGCCTGACCGAGGCGCTCGAGCGTATAAGGCTTTTTCAGATACCGCCCCGCGCCCAATCGCCGGGCTTCGCGCACGCGTTCGGTTTCAGAAAAACCGCTTGCGAGAATCGACTTCATGCCCGGTTGCAAGGCGATGATTCGCTGATACGTTTCCAGACCGTCCAGACCGGGCTCCATGATCATGTCCAGCAACAGCAGATTGACATGGTGACGCTTAACGTACTCGATGGCCTCTTCGCCCGATTTGCAGGCAGATGCGTTGTATCCCAGCCGCCGCAACAGGTGCACTGCGATCTGACGCTGCTCGGCGACATCATCGACAACGAGTATTGTTTCTCCGTGACCGAGATACTGCGCGAGAGGAGGCGACGGCGGCCTTTTGTGAATTTCCTCAATGGTAATGGGAAAATAAAGATCGAAGCGTGTTCCACGGCCAGCCTTGCTGTCGATATCGATTCGGCCCTGGTGGTCGTGCACAGTGCCCCAGACCACAGCAAGGCCCAGACCGCTGCCGCTCCTGCCCATCACTTTGCTGGTATAGAAAGGCTCGAAAATCTTTTCCATATCTTGCTCTGGAATGCCGGCGCCAGCATCGCTCACACTCAGAACTGCATAATTGCCTTCTTTGACCTCTTCATACAGGTTCAGCCGGCGATCCACGTAGCGATTATTCGTCGATATTGTGATATCGCCGCCTGTCGGCTGAGCCTCAGCGCTGTTACTCACCAGGTTCATCAATGTTTTCTTGAGATGCACAGGCGAGCCAATGATATTGTACAAATCTGACGCGAGGTCGACTTCGACGTTGATGCTGGGATGTTCCAGAATTAGCCGTTCATGTTCCGGAGAGTCCACGTATTCCCTGACGATCTGGTTTAGGTTCAATGGCTCGGGCTGCATGACGCCCCGGCGGGCCAGCGTCAGCAGGTCCTGGACAACGGCTGCAGCTCTCAGACCGGAGTCGCGGATGATCTCCAGTGGCCGGCGCAGCCGGCTGTTCTCAGGCAGATCCAGGAGCAACAAGTCGGGATAAGTGACTGTACCGGAGAGGATATTGTTCAGGTCGTGGGCGATGCCGCCGGCGAGCTGGCCGATGGCTTCCATTTTTTGTGAGCGCGCCAGCCGTTCCCGCAGCGCACGTTTCTCCTTTTCAGCCTGATCCCGCTCCTCGATGCGTTTTTGCAACTCTTCGCGTTGCAGATCGATGGTGGCAAAGGCTTTGGTGTAACGGAAAGAGACGAGAAAACTCTGGCAGAACACAAAGACAAACAGACCGAGATGCGCAAAGTGTCCGGTCTGCACAATCTCATTTACATCGAGTACATCGTTCACCACAGTGATGAAAAAAATGAGATAGCCAGCGATGGTGATAAGCGCTCCGTCCCGCTTGTTCAGAGCCGCGCGCAGCAGCACGCCGGTTCCGTAAACCAGACAAAGCAGGGTGAAGATGACGTAATAGGGGACTGAGTGCGAGAACAGCCGCACAGGCGTGATAAGCACAAAGACAGAGAAAACCAGGCCAGTCGCCAGCATCACCCTGAGCGCGATCTTATGGAAATCTTTGCCAAACAGCGAATAGATAAACAAGGCAAAAACCGGTACAGCCAGGTAGTAGGAGAGATATTCGATCTTAACAAAAAGCTGCCAGTCCATATCCGGAAAGAGCCGAATAAGATACCGCTCTACCACGGTCAGGATACGAACGCTGACCAGCAGGCAAAAAACTCCGAGCCAAAAGTCTGAGCGCATGCGTTTGCGCAGCGCAAACAGGGCAAGGTGATATAAGCCGATCATCACAAGTGCGCCAAACAGCACCATGTCAAACAGTAATCGGTGTTCACGTGCACCATACATCTGTTCAGGCGTGCCAAGCTGAATCGCTTCCCAGGCGCCACCGCGGCGGTGGTGGAAGTTGGAGACATGATAGATAACTTCAAGCGTGTCTGAAGCAGCATCGAAAGCGACAACCTGTGGCAGGTAGTGAGGCTCGGTTTCCCCGGCTGTGGTACCGGCCCGCCCAACGGCAAGCACTTTTTCACCGTTTAAGTACAAGCGGTACGCCGTGCCCATATCCAGGAATTTGAGGGCAAGAGCTCGGGGTTGCGCCAGGAGTACTGTCAGCCGGTATGTGGCAAAGCCATGTCCCCCCAGCTCACGGTCAGCGCATTGTGAGCCATTCCATGAGCCGTGAACGTCCAGGTAGCAGGTGGGGTCGGGCGCCGGTCTTTGCGCGAAGCGCTCAGGCTGAACATGAGATTGCCAGTAGAACTCGTACTCCCCTGCGAGATGAATCGGCCCATCTTGTTCGAAGCGCCAGTGACGCAGGTCCAGCATCCCACGCTTTGCTTTGATACGAGCCTGGTCAGATGGCACACATCCCGGCGCGACAACAAAAAACACCAGCAGAACCATCATAGCCAGAACCGTGTGCAATCTTGCACCTGTCGCAATTGCGGGCGCCAGCAATTTCAATCTTGATTTCCTGAGAGTTTGTGGTTACAGACCCGTAATATTCAAGCTCTTTCGTTTCCGGGGATTCAGCTTAATTGACAGACTGCAAATCTCATAGACGCACTACTGAAGACTACTTTATGAGGATATGACGGGAATGGCTGCATACAGAAAAGCCCGAATCATCTCAAAATAGCATGGCGGCGGGAATAATGCAAGCTGTAGTTTGGGACTCATTCTCGGCAATAATCAGGCAGATTCTATAAGTACAGCACCCCACTTCCCACTTCCACGCATTCTCCACCAACGACGACCCGCGTTATGTCGCCATGCTTTGTCGTGATTTCAATATGGATATGGCTGGGCCGGCCTATTTCAAATCCCTGTTCACTGATCATAGTCCTGGCCTGCTGCGCACTCACCAGGCCGTGCCTGAGCAGATAGCATCCCAAAGGCCCGCTGGCAGCGCCAGTTGCCGGGTCTTCGGGGATGCCCATGGCTGGCGCAAACATTCGGCAATGAACCGTGGACTGCCGCGACTCCGTCTCTTGTGTGAATGCAAATACGTGCGGGAAACCGCTGCCCTGCAGATGCTTTTTCCAGACCTCGAGCTTCAGGCTGATGCGCTTCACTGCGGAGAGAGTCTTTACCGGCACGAACAGAAACGGCACGCCGCACGACACCGCTGCAATCGGACAGTCGGCAAGTAAATCCTCCTCAGCCAACGACAGCATGTCCGCAATGATATGCCGCTGCTCGAAAACCGGACCGAAATCGGGCAAGGGTTGCACCATTGAAATCGTTGCCGGCTGACCGTTTTTCACTTTGATTCTGACCGGGATAACACCAACGCGCTCTGCGAAACGGATGTCAGCGCAGGCTGATTGCAAACGCTGCGGGTCCTGTCGCGCCAGAACAAAAGCCGTACCAATGGTTGGATGGCCGGCCATGGGCAGCTCGATTTCCGGTGTGAAGATTCTGAGCCTGTAATCACATTCGCTGTCTTCCGGCGGCAGGACAAATGTCGTCTCCGACAAATTGAGCTCACGCGCGATAGCCTGCATCTGTTCATCACTCAGGCCGTCTGCTTCGCTGAAAACGGCAAGCTGGTTGCCGGTAAACCTCAGTCTCGTGAAGACATCGACAAGCGTGTAGTGATATGGCATTTCTGGCATGCGCATCCTGGATTAATACTACATTCGATAAATCCGATCTTCGTTTGGGCCTTTAGCTTACGTGTTCCAAATATCTGAACGAGACAACCAATATAAAGATGTTGCCGGGCAATAACAAAGAAAAATCCCCCTTTCAGATGGTTTCAAAGCCGGACGCGAGCAATGCTGTCTCCGCCACAGGATGAATTCCGTGCCACTATTCCGGCGGCGCCTCATCAGCAACTTCCTCTGCCACGCCACGCTCATCCATCCTGAGAATAACATGGGTGGTGCGCGGAACATAAACATATTTTTCTTTGGCCGCCTCCGGCACGGGAGGGCGCACGCGGACATAGTAGAGACCAAAAGGGATGAAGGCCGCCTCGATGATGCTGATCACAGCGAACAGAGCACCCGGGCCAAAGTGATTCATGCCATAGCCCGCCAGCAGCGGCCCCAGCACAGAGCCTGCGCCAAACACCAGCAGCAATGTGCTGGCTGCTGGCAGGAGCTGGCGCTCGGAAATCAGATCATTTGTATGGGCGATACAGAGGGAATAGATAGGAATACTCAGACCGCCGAATAAAAAAGCGAGAGTAGAAAGCCCAACCAGCGCCTGGTTCGTGCTCAGGACCAGTGCAAATGCGACCACGGCGGTCAATCCGGAGCCGACGATGATGACCCAACGCCGATCAATCTTGTCGGAAAGCCAGCCGATCGGCCACTGCAATGCTAGGGCGCCGGACAGCGTTACGCCCATGAATGCTGAAATGCCTTCCCGCCCCAGACCAATCGCCTGCGCAAAGGTTGGCCCCAAACCGGAAAACGCGCTAAAAGTGAAGCCGACGCTGAATACGCCAACGACGCCGATCGGAGAAATCTGATAGAGTTGGCGGATTCCTGTACGTTTTGTCTCGATCACACTTGGTGTGGTGACGTTGGCCAGTGTCACCGGAACGAGTGCAAAAGATAGCAGAATGGAGACCAAACAGAAAAGCTCGAATCCAGACGGATCCGCGATGCTTAGCAGCGACTGACTGGCGGTCCAGGCGGCCATCACTACCACACCATAGATGGCCAGCACCCGGCCGCGATATTCGCTTTCCGTATTGCCGTTCAGCCAGCTCTCGATCACCAGGACCAGGCCGGCATAGCAGGCGCCGTGGATGGCGCGCAATATGGTCCAGCTAATCGGACCTATCACCAGGACATGCGCCAGCGATACGGCGGAAACGAGCGAGGCAAATGCCGCAAATGTTCTGATATGCCCGACCCGCGCGATCAGGCGCGGGCTGTAGAGCGAGCCAAACAGATATCCCATGAAGTAAGCAGACATCATAAATCCGATATTTTTTTCCGGCATGCCTTCGATGCCTGCCCGCACGCCGAGCAATGTGCCCTGTAAGCCATTGCCGAGTACCAACACCACGCTGCTAAACAACAACGCCCAAATATGGAGAATGACTCCCTCAAGTCTTTGCATATTAGATTGTGAGTGTGTTAATGTGTGAATGTGTGAGCATGCCCTATGCCAGCCCGAGTGCGAGCGCCATGCCAACGATGAGCAAGAGGATGCCTGTTAGATATCTGACTGCTTGCACGGTAACTTTTGGCAGAAGTTTCTTGCCAAACAGCGCGCCGGCAAATGCGGATAGCGTGGCAATTAGAACCAGGGACCATTGCATGTCGCTTGCCAAAATCTCTGTTCCGGCCGCGAAGAAACTGACGCCGTAGACCATAAGTCGTGCGAGATCGACCAGCGTGGCGAGCACCGCCTGGGTAGAGGCAAATTCCACAGGCGACAACCCCAGCGGCGCCAGAAAAGCAGCCCGGAACGCACCCTGGTGTCCGGACAGACCACCAAAGAATCCTGAGATGGCGCCGCCCAGGGGCAGCCAGCGCGGTGAGACGCGAAGACTTTGCAGCCGCGGAACCAGCTCGAACAGTGCGAATCCCAAAATGATGGCGCCCATCACCGCCTTAAGCGGAGTGATGCTGGCTTCATAAGAACCAAGCTGCCAGGTGTGCAGGGGCGGTTGCGTTGCCAAAACAGCCAGCAGCATGGCCCCCACAAAGGCCAGCACGATGGCCGGTACGCCAAACTGCACGATCACTTGAGAACGAACATGTCGATAGAGCAACCCGACCTTAAACAGATTGTTTGCCATGTGTACAACCGCGGTGGCGGCAACCGCTACATGCACCGGAAAAAATAGAACAAACACGGGCAGCAAAAGAGTACCCAGTCCAAAGCCGGAAAACAGGGTTAAGGTGGAGACGGCGAGCGAAGCTGCAGCAACCAGGAGAAGACTTAACATTCAGTCAAATTTGGAATATATGACCAGAGTCTGAACAGATTAATGTGCCAGGAATGCCAACAGCAAAATACCAACGAATCCTGCCAGAAAGAAAAAGGGAACGCGATAGTCCTGATTGTGCTTGTGAGCCATCGGCAGCAAATCGCTGGTTGAAATGTAAAGAAAGGTGCCGCCTGACAGACCCACTGCGAGACTGAGATAAAACGGATCCGGCAATGGCAGTGTGAGACCCACCAGCGCCCCAACGATGGCTAATCCCGCGATGGTGGACAAAATACGCCAGGCCCGGCCTCTGCGGTAGTCATGCGCAAGCAGAATACACGCAGTAGAAATGCCTGTCGGCAGCCGATGCAGAATGACGGCAAGGATGACCAACATTCCTAACGTGCGTTCAAACTCGAAGCTGACGGCAATGGCGAAGCCATCCAAAAAGCTGTGAAAACCCATGCCAACCAAGGCAGAGGTACCGAACTTGTGAACCTCGAATTCATGTTCGCGGCAGGCATGCACCATCGAGACTTTTTCATAGCTATAGAGAAGGATAAAACCCAGGCTAACGGCCAGCATGGCCCAACGCCCGCCCTCTGCAAGGCTCTCTGTGACCATGTGATTGAGTCCGGTCGATAGCAAGACGCCGCCGGAAAAAGCTACCAGCAGAGCGAGATGCTTTTCGCTGAGCTGACGGTGCAACAGCGGTAAGCCGCCGCCCAACACCGTTGCGCCGGCAGCCAGAAAAGCATAAAAGAGCACTTGCGTCATAACGCTCCGTCTAAACTTGTTAGCTTGATTTGCACAGTATTCAAGTCAAAAAAACATGCGTCAGCCTGACAGGAAAGGCTCAATGTACGCCTTCGCATGGTCAATTGCCAGCAAAAAGCGAATCTCCGCCCCGAGCTATGGTATGATTTTTACGGCCTGGGATGCCTTCACACCGTCAGGCTGGTCGTGGGGCCGGTGCGAACCGGGCCAGCCGCATCGCGTTGCTGGTCACGCCCAGCGATGCGCCCATATCTCCGATCAGCACGGCCATGACGAGCGTAACCACGCCGGGAAATACACCGAGTGCGAGCGAAAACTTGATCAGGATGGAAGCAAACGTATTTTGCCTGATGACGCGATTGGCGCGCCGGCTCAACTCCACCAGGTACGGTATCTTACTCAAATCGTCTGCCATCAAAGCGATATCTGCAGTTTCCAGCGCCGTATCGGCGCCGGCGGCGCCCATGGCGATACCTACGGTGGCAGCCGCCAATGCCGGCGCATCATTGATGCCATCGCCAACCATGGCCACTTTACCATACTGCTGGCACAGCTCCTGCACTTTTTCCACTTTCTCGTTTGGCAGCAGATTCGCATAATAAGTCTCAATGCCAAGCTCAGTTGCAATAGCCTTGGCGGTTTCGGGATTGTCGCCGGTGATCATGATACATTCCTTGCCGATTTTCTGCAGCTCAGCCACCATTTGAACCGCATCCTCGCGCACCTTGTCGGCCAGAGCAATAATGCCAAGAAGCTGCGTCTCTGTGCCCACCAGCATGGTCGATTGCCCTTTGGCCGAAAACGCCTGCAGCTTTTCGCGCGGCAGCTCAACTGACATATCTTCGAACAGCTCGGCTTTGCCCACCGCATAACGTGTATCGCCCAGCCGTGCAGTAACGCCTTTGCCGGGAACAGCCTGAAAGTCCGTAGCTTGCTGCAATGCGGCGCCGTCTACGCTCGCCAGGATCGCTTTGGCGATGGGATGCTCGCTATATTGCTCCAGAGCCGCGGCGGTTTGCAGAACTTCTGAGCGTTCTTTGCCATTGAGAGGCGCCACTTCCGTCACCTGCAATTTGCCATGCGTCAGGGTGCCGGTTTTGTCGAAAGCGATTGCGTTTATGCGCCCCATTTCTTCGAGATAGACGCCGCCCTTTATCAACACGCCATTTCTGCTGGCGCTCGTCAGCGCCGAAACCACCGAAACCGGGGTTGATATCACCAGCGCACATGGGCAGGCAATGACAAGCAGGGTCAAAGCTTTGATGAACCAGGGATTGAACGCGCCGCCCAGAAACAAGGGCGGCGCCACGGCTACCAAAACGGCCAGGCCCACGACAGCCGGCGTATAAACGCGGGCAAAGCTCTCAACAAAACGTTCGCTGGGCGCCTTCTGCGATTCAGCCTCCTCCACCAGATGAATAATCCGCGCCAGCATCGAATCTTCGCTGCTATGCGTCACTTCTATTTCGAGATAACCCTCGTTGTTGAGTGAGCCGGCGTAGACCTGGTCGCCGCCTCGCTTGCTGACCGGCACGGATTCCCCGGTGATCGGCGCCTGGTCGACGCTCGATTCGCCGCTGATTACTTTGCCATCCAGGGCGATCTTTTCACCGGGTCTGACCACAAGCGTTTCACCGGTCCCGACCTCTGCCACAGGCACAGAAACTTCGGCGCCGTGCCGTTTGATGGTTGCCTGGTCCGGCGCGAGATGCACCAGCTCGCGCAACGAGTTTCGGGCCCGCTCTACGGCATAACTCTCCAGCAGCTCAGCCAACGAGAACAGAAACGCCAGGCTGGCCGCCTCAACATACTCTCCGATGATAACGGCGCCAACGATGGCCAGAGCCATCAGAAAGTTCATGTTCAGACTCAGACTGCGGACTGCTGCGAGGGCGTCCCGACTGAAATAATGAGCGCCGAAAAAAACCGTGGCAAGGAAGAACAGGCCGGAAAGATGAAGTGGTCTGCCAATTTCAAGCAAGACCGGATCCGAAGTCAAAAATTTGACGGCAAGGCCGGCAGCTAAAAGCAAGCCGGCGACCATGGTAAACTGGCTTGCCCGGTCGCGCCAGAACGGTTTCTTCTCCAGCTCGATATGGCTTTCGCTTGTGACGCGATAACCGATTCGTTCAACACAAGTAACCAAATCATGATGGCTGACCATTTCCGGATCGTAGCTGACTTTCACTTTGCCGCTGGCAAAATTAGCCCTTACCTGCTTCACGCCGTTGACTTTTGCCATCGTCTTTTCAATGGTTGCTGCACAATCGACGCAGTGAAGGCCGGCGACCTGCAAATCTTCTGTTTCTGTTAAGGGAGCGCTCATGGTATTGGGTCACTTCAAGATTAATATTACTACAATGAAAGTTCAGATTTCATCACCCTATTCCCGCACGTGCTCAAGAGCAACCTCCAGCAAATCGTATATGTGCGAATCCAGCAGAGAATAGTAGGCGATCTTGCCCTGTCTTCGATATTTGACCAGACGCAGATTCTTCAGCAGCCTGAGCTGATGTGAAATGGCGGAACGGGTTACGCCCAGCAAAGTGGCGAGATCGCACACGCACAATTCGGCTTCCTTGAGCGCGAGAATGATATTCAGACGCGTCGGGTCTCCAAGCAGCTTGAAGGTCTCAGCCAGCTCATGGATGTGGGTGCCGTCAGCAAGCTTTGTTTCGACCATTTTGACCCTGTCCCGGTCGACATAAAAGAGGTCACAAGTACTGGATTCTGTTGTCATTACAATCTTTCTCTATGAATGAACGGTTGCTCAATCGTTAATATAATGATGAACACACAATTGTCAAGCAATTTCATCGGCACTCCAAAAAATTAATTTGGAAAAATCGTTGAATTTTGCTATATTTCGCTTTGTTGATTCCGGCCGGATGGAGAAAGGACACCACCACAACATGCAGGGAGGGAGCGCGGCATGAGCCGTCACCCACAAATTCTTCGTCGTAATCAGACAGCACTTCTGATCGTCGACCTTCAGCAGAAAATCAATGCGGTTATGCAGACCGGCGAGCTCGTGGTTGAAAATGTCGTCAAGCTCATCAAGGGCTGCCAGCATCTGCACGTTGCCATTTTTGCCACCGAGCAGTATCCCAAGGGACTGGGACCGACGGAGCCAGCCGTTGCAGCCGCATTAGAGAACGCGGAACCGATTCAGAAGTTGGCTTTCAGTTGCTGTGATTCCGATCTGTTTAACGCAGCTTTGCAAAAGACAGGCGTCAAGCAGGTTGTGGTAACGGGTATCGAATGCCATGTCTGTGTGTTGCAGACAGCTCTGGACCTGCTGACGCGCGGTTTTCAGGTGCATGTGCCCAGGGATGCGGTGTCATCACGCAAAGCCCTGGACTACGAAACCGGCCTGGAGCGCATGGCGCGCGCCGGCGTTGTGCTCACCACTGTTGAGAGCGTGCTATTTGAGCTGCTGGAGCGTTCCGACACACCCGAATTTAAGCCGGTTACAAGCCTGATCAAATAGGGAAGATTTTTCCTAGTCCCATAACTTTGACTTGATCTATATCTAAAATATTACTATGTTTAAAACGTTTTTCAGAGGGAGTTCGAAATGTCATTTTGCCTTGAAGTTCTGTTCCGTCTCTTTTCCGTTCCAACTTAGAACCTGCCGCCCGTCGTCAATTTCTTTAATTTACGGACTCAACTAGATGAGGAAAAACATGGAGAGAAAAGTAAATCAAGTTACAGAACGTAAATTGATCGTCTCCGTAATTCTTAGGGCAGTCAAGGACTACATCGATGGTAATAATCCTCATAAAATAGACCGCCTTCGCGCTAAAGGCCAGGACCATGAGCTCAGCCAGCTTGAAAAAAACTTCCGCAGCGCAAAGTTCTGGATATTTGAAGAAAAAAACACCGATTATATCTTCTCTTTTGAAAAATGCTGTGAAATCATTTCTGTGAGTCCGCAAAGAATCCGGCGTGGCCTGAAACAACTCATCCAGACAAACTATCGACCCCGGAATAACCAGATGAGGCAGGCTGTCTAAGTCATTCGAATTCCCAATTAAAGAACTGATTATGTTTTGCTTACCCGTCGCGTGCCGTTGCGCGTTGCGGGTGTGTTTCAAATAAAAACGGCATGCTCTGCATGTCGACTTCCAAATAGATTCTCATGACCGAGTCATTCACACTTAAGGACTTGCTCGAAAGCTACACCATCGAGGGGGACTTATATGAAGCTCATCCTGATAATAGTCTCACCTGTTTTGCATGTGGCCATCGTTGCCTGATCAGGGAAGGCCGCGATGGCATTTGCCGGGTGCGTTTCAACCGCGGCGGCAAGCTCTTCGTGCCGGCCAACTACGCTGCCGGCATTCAGTGCGATCCAACCGAGAAAAAACCTTTTTACCACGTGTTTCCGGGTTCACTGGCGGTGACGTTTGGCATGCTGGGCTGCGATTATCATTGCGGCTACTGCCAAAACTGGATTACCTCGCAGGCTTTGCGGGACCGCCGGGCTTTGGCCAGACCCAACGAAATCGAAGCCGAAGACTTGATCGAGCTTGGCAAGAAACACTGTGCACGCCTGGTGGTCAGTAGTTACAACGAGCCTTTGATCACCAGCGAATGGGCTGTTCAGGTGTTCAAACAGGCGAAACAGGCCGGCTTCACCACTGGTTATGTCTCAAACGGCAACGCCACGCCCGAGGTGCTCGATTACATTCGCCCGTGGACCGATCTTTACAAAATCGATCTCAAGTCATTTCAGGACCGCAACTATCGCAAGCTGGGAGGGGTGTTGCAGAATGTCCTCGATACCATCAAAATGGTCTATGAACGCGAATTCTGGATGGAGGTTGTCACCCTCATCGTGCCGGACTTCAACGATTCCGATGCCGAGCTCAAGGAGATGGCAGACTTCCTGGCAAGTGTATCGCCGGATATCCCCTGGCACGTGACTGCGTTTCATCCGGATTATAAAATGAAGGACCCGGACTACACGCCGGGCCGGACGTTGAAACGAGCGGCTGACATCGGCAGGGCCGCCGGACTGAACTATGTCTATGCCGGAAACTTGCCGGGACAGGTTGGCAATGACGAGCATACGTTTTGCCCGGCCTGCCACAAGAAGCTCATCGCCAGATATGGGTTTCGCATCCTTGAAAACCACCTGCGCAATGGCAGATGCACCTGTGGCGAAGCAATCCCGGGCGTCTGGTGCAACAATTAGCCTGCGCGACCTCGACTTCACGAAAACATGAGAACCGATGCTAACCATCTTGTTTAAGTTCATTTTTAGCTGCTGTTTGTTTGTTCTGCTCCTGGCATCCGCCTGCCAATCGCCTGAGGCTTTGGGCAAACTCGATGGCGCCATCACGCCCGCAAGCATCCGCGCACATCTGAAAATTCTTTCCGATGATATGATGGAAGGCCGCGCTCCGGGCACCCGCGGCGGAGAGATGGCCGCCAAATACATTGCGTCGCAGTTTGAGGAAGCGGGCCTGCAACCTGCCGTTGGCGATACCAGCTATTTTCAGGAGGTCGAGCTTATCGGCATAAAGTCGGAGCCGTTGCTGCAGTTTCGCGGCTATAACCGCTTTTGGCAGGTGACGCCTGAAACGGAATTCGTTGGCTGGACGCAGATCGAGCGCACAAATGTTTCTTTTCGCAACAAAGAAGTCATCTTCATGGGTTATGGTATTGATGCGCCGGAATTCAACTGGAATGATTATGAAGACATAGATGTCACCGGCAAAGTCCTGCTCGTGCTGGTGAACGAGCCCGCATCCGAAAGTCCGGCATTTTTTGATGGCCCGGCTTTGACCTACTATGGCCGGTGGACCTATAAATTCGAAGAGGCGGCGCGCAAGGGCGCAGACGGCGTCATTCTGATACATACGCCGGCGATGGCGGGGTATGATTGGAGCGTGGTACAAAATTCCCGCGCAAGAGAGCTGCTCTACATTCGCACGCCTGATACCCCTCTGCTGTCTTTACAAGCCTGGATGACAGAACAGAAAGCAGTGGAAATAATTCAGTCGGGCGGCTATGATCTGCAGGAGCTTATCGCCCGTGCGAACTCTTCCTCGTTTTCGCCCATAGACCTTGGCTTGCGCGCCTCGGCTGCTATCCGGAACAACATCCGCACGATTTCTGCGCCAAATGTAATCGCCAGGCTGGACGGCAGCGATCCCGAGCTCCGCGACGAGTGCGTTATCTACACCAGCCATTATGACCATTTGGGCGCCTTGACTGGCAACGACCGCGAAGATACGATCTTCAACGGCGCGGTGGACAACGCCTCCGGCACTTCGGCCCTGCTTTGTATCGCTTCGGCCCTTGCCCACAGTCCGATCACTGCAAAGCGGACCATACTATTTGCGGCTGTGACTGCTGAGGAATCGGGATTGCTCGGCTCCCGATTCTATGCTGAACACGCCGTCTGGCCGCTAGAAAAAACCATCGCCAATATCAATATCGATGCTCTGAACGTTCATGGCCGCAGGCGGGACATCATCGCTTTAGGGGCCGAGCGTTCGACTTTATCAGAGGTGGTCGGCAGAGTTGCCCATGAAATGAATCTCGCGCTTTCCGACGATCCGCGGCCTGGTCAGGGCGCCTTCTTTCGCTCAGACCAGTTTAGTTTTGCCAACAAAGGCGTGCCGGCAGTTTTTCTCAAGGCAGGCGCGAACACAAATGGTGATGAGCAAGACAGGAATCGCTATCACACGGTTGATGATGAATACGATCCCGCCTGGAGTTTGGAAGGCGCCGCCCAAATCGCGCAGTTCGCGTTGAAGACCGGTCTGTACGTTGCCAATGCAAAAGACATTCCGGTCTGGCGTGAAGGCGAACGATTCAAACGCATTCGGGAGCAGATGGCCGGTTCACACTAAAATTCACAGCAGTAACGCTTCAAAAACCACCACTGTGCGAGGTGATTTTTGCCACGGACATCAGACACCGGGTTGTGTCTCTGGTTCAAGTACTTGTCGGCGTGCTTTACCACCGTCGCTGCCGTGCTGCTGGCCTACGCCCCGGCCCTGACGCAGCTTGAGTCTCCACGCGATTTCACTGGTGGAAAGATTGGCGCTGACAAACAGATTTTGGATTGGCAGACTATTGTCGATTACTTCAAGCTGCTGAGCGACAACTCCGGTCGCGTACAAATCGAGAACCCCGGTCAAACCACGCGCGGTGAGCCTTTCCTGATAGTCCATCTATCCTCTCCCCACAATATTCAGAATCTGGCAAAATACAGAAATCTGCAGAAACAGGCAGCCCACGCACGGCATTTGAACGATAAAGATGTGAAATTGCTGGCGCGGGAAAATGTCGCCGTGGTTCTCATCGTTATGAATGCGACATCAGATGCGGTTGCTTCGACCCAGACAGCTCTGGAGCTCGCCTATTTCTTCGCTGCCGATCGGACGCCCGAGACAGAGCAGATACTGGATAATCTGCTGATCTTGCTGGTGCCCTGTATGAATCCCGATGGGCTGCAGCGGGTGACAGCCTGGTATGAAAAGTATCGCGATACAGCGCATGACAGCAGCCCGTTAACAGAACTCAGCCATCCCTATGCCGGCGACCACTACAAGTATGACTGGGCCAGTCTGAGCCTGCCGGAGACGCGCATGCTGGCGCGCCAAATCTACTCCGAATGGTTCCCGCACGTTGTGTATGAACAGACCGAAGCCACCGACCAGCAGGCGCGGTTCTTATTGCAAACGCCGCCGGCACAAAGCATCTCACCTGTCCTGCGCCAGACAACGGCACAACTTGCGGACGTGATACTGGCCGAGCTCGACGCACAAGGCCTGACAGGCCTAGACCGGCACGATATGGACCTCAGAGCATTGCCTGAAACGCTGGTGCAAACGGCAATCGGGCATAACCAGATTGCGTTGCAAGGTTCCGTTGCCAATGTACTTGTGGCGACGCCCCTTTACTACCCGCGTGGCAGCATAACACCCGGCCCGCTGCGAACGCAGACATGGACGAACGGCTG
>CAZVSL010000062.1:0-11535 GCA_964629935.1 uncultured Calditrichaceae bacterium
ACGGTTGATCGGGTTCTTGTCTTCCGGGCGAATCTTGCCCCGCACCAGGTAGCCGAGCAGCACCGGTACGATGGTGATCGCAAGCAGCGCCGAGGCAGCCATAGCGTATGTTTTCGTAAAGGCAAGGGGTTTGAACAACCTGCCTTCCTGTGCCTCCAATGAGAACACGGGCAGGAATGAAACCGTGATGATCAGCAGCGAATAAAACAAGGCCGGCCCCACCTCTTTTGAAGCATCGAGAATCATCTGCCAGTGGTCCCGTTTACCGGCATCGTGCTCCATGTGCTTGTGCGTGTTTTCTATCATCACAATACCGGCGTCGACCATGGCGCCGATGGCAATGGCGATACCTCCCAGCGACATAATGTTGGCGTTGATGCCCTGGTTGTACATGATTAGAAACGAAATCAGAATTGCCACCGGTAAAGTGAAGACAGCCACAAAGGCGCTGCGAAAATGCAGCAGAAACAGCACACAAACAAGTGCCACGATGGCTATTTCTTCAAGCAGCTTGCCTGTGAGATTGTCGATAGCGCGCTGTATCAGGCCGGAGCGATCATACACCTCCACAATTTCCACACCCTCGGGCAAACTGCGTTTGATCTCGGCCAGCCGCTTCTTGACGCCATCGATGGTCTTGAGCGCGTTCTCGCCATAACGCATGACGACAATGCCGCCGACTACTTCGCCCTGGCCATCGAGCTCAGCAAGGCCACGCCGCAGCTCGGGCCCTATGTGTACGTTGGCCACCTGCTTGAGCGTGATCGGCGCACCGCGCTTATCAGCGCCAAGGGTGACATTCTCCAGGTCTTCGATTGATTTGATGTAGCCCAATCCGCGCACCATGAACTCGGTCTCTCCCATCTCCAGCAGTCTTCCTCCTACATCGCTGTTGGCGTTCTTGATCGCCATTTTGACCCGATTGAGCCGGATGTTGAAAGCAATCAGCTTATTGGGATCGACTTCGACCTGGTATTGTTTGACATAGCCGCCAATGCTGGCAACTTCTGCCACTCCGGGCACAGCGGCCAGCTCATAACGCAGCAGCCAATCCTGCATGGAGCGCAATTGTGACAGATCGTGCGTGTCGCTAACCAGCGCGTATTCGTAAACCCAACCCACGCCCGTCGCATCCGGCCCGAGGGTGGGTGTCACGCCCTCCGGCAGACGCCTGGAGACATAATTCAGGTGTTCCAAAACCCGACTTCTGGCCCAGTACAAGTCCGTGCCGTCTTCAAAGATGATATATACCATGGAATAGCCAAAGAATGAAAAACCACGCACGACTTTTGCGTGCGGCACGGCTAACATGGCGGTTGTCAGAGGATAAGTCACCTGGTCTTCCACAACTTGCGGCGCCTGACCGGGGTATTCGGTAAATACGATCACCTGCACATCAGAAAGATCGGGTATCGCATCCACCGGCGTGTTGAGCATAGCCGTCACACCGATGAAGATGAGAAACAGCGTGCCCAACATAACCATAACGCGGTTGTTGATCGACCATTCTATGATTTTTTCGAGCATATCAGAACCTTATTAGCAAGTCAATTCTTGGTTGACAGAGTATATAGCATTTGCCAAAAACTGGAAGATATCATGCCGCAGGAATCTTTTTGGTATAAAGCACCTGCTTTCCGATTCTTGTCAAGATTCTTCCAGCCTGTTCCGAGTTTTTTTCGGAGAATAACAGGAAGCAAGTGAAATTAGTTCTCGAACTGGCAAATTTCATAAAAAACATTGGCACACCTATTTCGCCCGACTATCCACCAGCTTCTGGATAGCCGTTTGCAAGCGGCTTTCAGAGTCCAGCAGAAATTGTGCGCTCGTGACAATGGTCTGGCCTTCTTGCAAACCGGCTGCGACCTTGATCATGCCATCTTCGCCTTCAGGGCCAAGAATGACTTCCTGCGGCCTGAATTTGCCGCCGCCAAGCGCCAGAAAAATCAGATTGCGTGTGCCGCTGCGAACCACAGCCTCAGACGGCACCACGAGCTCCTCCTGCTCTGAGCTGGCCTCGATGGTGATATTGGCGTACATCTGCGGTTTCAGCTCCAGATCCGGATTGTGGAACACGATACGAATTTTGACGTCGCGGGTCTTCTGGTCCAGGTAGGGATAGATATATTCCACTTCACCCTGAAAACGCTTGCCCGGGACATAAGGCAGTTGCATATCCACTTTCTGGCCAACCTCAACCCACGGCAGCTCATATTCAAAAATGTGCGCCAGCACCCACACTTTCGACAGGTCCGCGACCCGAAACAGATCTATGCCAGCCTTGACATGTGCTCCTTCTACCGCGTTCTTGTGCTGGACGACGCCATTCGCTGGCGAATAGATGGTCAGGTACTTTTTTACCTCGCCAATGCGCTCGAGCTTCTCAATCTGGCCGTCCGTAATGTCCCAATATTCGAGCCGCTTCCGTGTTGCTTGCAACAGATCCGTTGCGCCGCGACTGATCTGGGCGAACGCGGTATGGGCTAACTTCTGCTTGTTGCGATACGCCAGCAGGTACTCTTCCTGAGTCGCCACCAACGCCGGGGAATAGATTGAAAGCAGCGGCTGGCCCTTCTGAACAACTTCGCCGGTCCGGCTAACGTGCAGCGTTTCGATCCAGCCATCGAATTTGAGATTGACCGCAAACAGCGCGTCTTCGTTATAGTCGATATGGCCAACGGTGCGAATCTCACGATGAAAGGGTTGGCGTTTGACATCTGCCGTGCGTACACCCATATTCTGCACTGTAGTTGGGTCGATGGTGATTGTCGAACCTGCCTGCATTTCTTCGCCTTCATAGACCGGCACCAAATCCATGCCCATGGGTGATTTGCCGGGCTCATCGGAAATGTAGGTCGGGTCCATGGGAGCGCGCCAATAGAGGACTTTTTTGTTTTTCTTGCCGTCGCTGGCGCTCATGCTGTCCTCGTGTTTCATGTCAGTATGTTCGTCCGCGTCAGCTTCTGTCGTTTTGCTTTCCTTCATCGGGGTTAGCTTCATCTCGCAGATAGGACAATTTCCCGGGTCTTCCTGGATCACCTGCGTGTGCATGCCGCAGGTGTAGAGCTGTTGATCTGCGGTCCCGCCGTCACCCTCTCCACCATTGCCACAGGCTGTTAGTAGCAGTATTACGGCAAGACAACCAATCCCAAACCAAAGGCCTTTGCCGTCTCGTATTTCTTTATATAGATTTTTCATGTCGATTACTCCGTCATGCTAATTGATTCTGCGCCGCCGGTTGCCCGCTCAAGCGCAGCGATTTGCTTGCGATAATGCGCTTGCTCTTTGACGTATCCCAGGTTCAAATTCAGCAGCATGCGCTCCGCATCCAGCAGACTCATGAAATCGAGATTACCGGTGCGATAGCTGGCAAGGGCAGATTCCAGGCTAGTTTCAGCCTGAGTCAGCAAGCCTTGCTCGTATAACTCTAAAGCTCTTTCTGCAAGCCGCACTTGCACCACGAGATCCCGAATTTCGGCTGCAATCTTGTTTTCGGTATCCTCGAGTGATTCCCGGTTGGCAGCCGTCAGCTCGTCGGCCTCGCGGACTGCCGCTTGGCGCTGTCCAAACCAGATTGGCAGGTTGATGCCAAGCATGACCGACCACGCGTTCTTGCCGGCATCCGGCGCCGAACTCATGCCCTCTGACACATCTATCAAATTGGCCTGAACATTTAGATCCGGCCAGAAATTGCGCTTTGCCAGCCGCCGCATGTATTGTGTCTTTGCGATGCCAGCATTTAGAGCATGGATTTCCTGTCTGTTTTGCTTTGCGCGTGCCAACAAGGCTGTTTCATCGATAGTCACGCGTTGAGTATCTACAGTCATGACCACAGGAAGCCCGCGCTCCTGTGAGCGACCGAGCAGGGCATTGAGTCGGGCTGACACACTCTGCCGCATTTTATCGAAATCTATGCGGCGCTTGATAACGTCTGAGATCTCAACCTGTGCTTTTAGCACATTGGCTTGTATCCCCTGCCCTGTTGCATATTTGACTTGTGCAACCTGCGTGAAGTCCTCCAGCACAGCAAGATAGTTATCGAGCACTTCCAACGAATGGTCGATGCGGTACAGATCATAGTAGGCAGCCTTTACCTGATAGACCACATCCCGCTTGACCATCTCGAACTTTTGCTGTTCTATCAGGGCTTCCTTTTGGGAAACGAGCTCTTTAGAACTCAGCTTGCCCGGAAAGGGCAGACGTTGTGACAGAGAAAATACCTGCTCCTGTGGTCCTACCCGTGTTTCCACACTTTCCCCAAAGCGGGTATAGCTGAAGACGGGATCCGGCAGTGTCGAGACCTGCGATGGTCGAGTTTGCGCTGCACGCCACCGCCTTTCAGCAGCTTTGATGGCAGGGTTATTTTGCAATGCTTGCTTTATCAAATCATTTAGTAATTTCGTTGTGCCGTTGCCCTGTGCCAGACCCGGAACGGATTGCCAGCTCAGCACGCACAAGAAAAGAACTACTGATTTAGTATACTTAATCATGTCTATCCCACTTTTCTATCAGTTGTGTCTAACGCAACTGCCCGCCCTGACACGCAGCAACTGCGTTTATCTGGTACGGTTTGCGTTGACGTAGAAAACAACCAATGTCAATTCCATGCACTGTGGCATGGTGCGAAAACAAAAAGAGATTGAACTACAGGGAAAGACGTGATTCTAAATCAGATAGGAAGAAAGAAGATCGTTGAGACTATGTTTTGACGTAACTTTGGGATGAAAATCAAACAATTGGTAAGAACGCGTCAGCACCTTGCAAGCCGGTGTGAAGTTCACCTGTTTCTGAGACAGGATGCTTTCTTTCTGAAGCTTGCCGGATTGCTGCTCTAAAACCAGTCCCACACTTGCCATCGGCAGACCGGTATCACCGTTCGTGAAGTTGCAGCAGCAGGACCTGGCAATTTGGGATCCGGAATCCTCACATCTGGTTGGCACGCAGCAGGCCATGCTCGCCTGCATTTGCGCCTTGCCACCGGCCATAGCACAGTTTTGTGAACCCCACGATGGCAGATGGAGAATGAGAGTCACCGTGATTAATGTCACGGCAATACAAGATTTTGTGAGATGTTTCCGCATGTTATCGCCTTAACGAAAGAGATTTAAGATAGTTCCGTCTTTTTTTAGAATCAAGTGAAATAACAGCAACATCATGGGTTTTTTCTTCGGCACGGCTGTGATGAACCACTCAAGCCATGTGATACAAGGGCGCCACTTTTCCGTCGAATCGACAGCACATATTCCATGTTGCTTTTCTTTCGAAACATCATTATATTCATTTCGTTCATAATGCAAGTCTTGTAAAAACCAGGCAACCTGAAACCATGAATGTAACTGACAGGCAAATAATCGACATTCTTTTGCGTGATGCCAGGACCTCTCATGCACAAATTGCCGAGCGCGTGGGGCTATCGAGGCCTGCAATTGCGGAGCGCATAAAAAAGATGGAGCAGGCGGGCGTTATCAAAGGCTTCAGCGTTATCCTGCAGCCTGAAGCTATCGACGAATCCGTCACCGCATTTATTTCGGCAAAACACACGGGCATTCTCAGTGATGCCATACGGCAGGCGCTCCTGGAGCTGCAAAATCGCAAAGAATTTCTGGAAATACATAGTGTTGCCGGGGAAGATTGCTTTCTGATCAAAGTTCGGACGGAAGGCATGCACCGGCTCAACGAGGTTGTCAACAGCTTGAAAGAGCCGCCTTTCGAAATGACCACCAAGACCACCATCGTGCTGGAGCGCTACTTCGAGAAGGCTGGCGGCATCACGCTGACATGAGCTCAGCAAGAATCGGGTTTGATTTGCTGGCGTAAGCAGCTATCTTCTCACAACGGCAATTGACAACAGGAGGAGGACCGGATGTCAAAAGATGCACAATTCAGAGCTTATCTCGCCTACGCTGCGGTGAGTTTCTTCTGGGGCACGACTTACCTGGCCATCCGCATTGGCGTCGAGGTGCTGCCGCCGGCGCTGTTTGCGGGCGTGCGATTCCTGCTGGCCGGCGCCATCTTCGCTCCCTTGCTTATGCTGAAGGGATACGCCCTGCCGCACAGGCAGGACTTCCTCACCCTGGCAATAGTTGGCATAGCTCTGCTCGCGATAGCAAATGGCACTGTGGTTTGGGCCGAACAATACATACCCAGCGGGCTGGCAGCCTTGATCGTGACCACCCTGCCGCTCTGCATGGTTGCCATGGAAGCGATGCTGCCAAAAGGCGAAAAGCTCAACGCACGCAAAGTCGCCGGCATTCTGATCGGTTTTCTTGGCATCATTGTCTTGCTCTGGCCGGACTTGCAAGGTTCACTCGAACCAAATTTTCTTAAGGGCGTCATCTTCATTCTCATTGCACCCATCTCATGGGGCGCGGGCTCACTATATCAGAAATATAACCGGCTTAAGACGCACCCGCTCATGGCTGCGGCCTGGCAAATGCTGATCGCCGGAGCTGTACTCAGCATAGTCGGCACGGCAAGCGGGGAAATTTCGCGTTTCAGGTTTACAGCTCAGGGGATGGGGGCGCTCGCTTACCTCACTGTGTTTGGCTCAATAGTAGGCTATGGCTCTTTTATTTACGCTTTGGATAAGTTGCCGGCGGCGATGGTTTCCACCTATGCATACATCAATCCGGTTGTGGCTGTGGTTCTGGGGTGGCTGATACTGAGCGAAAGGTTGGATTGGACAGTAGTCGTGGCGACTGTAGTCATTCTTACGGGGGTATTTCTGGTAAAAACGGCGAGCAGAGCATCTGCCGCACCCGTGCCCACGGTCACGGCCAACAGCGGCTTTGAACACGCTGCAAAAAGACAGAAAGCTGACGCCCCGGCGTGACAGCTAAATCTCAGCTTTCATTCTTGCGCAATACCAACGCCAGTTCCTTTTCCACCGTCTCTCCGGAGACCAGGTCTTCTATCTCTACCCTCAGGCGATAGTCACCGGGCTCAAGCTTACCCACGTTGAAGCTTGTATACTCAACTGCGTCGGGCTTTCTGCCGGTCCGCTCATTCTGGATGGAGATGCTCTTCTTGCCGCCTCCACTCAGAAAACCGAAAATGCCGCCTGAATCTCCCTTTTCCAGTGTCATTTCGTTTTTGATTCTGAATCGGGTTTCGCCTTCTTCATCGGGACTGAGATTGTAAATCTCATAGTATATGAAGACCGGCTCATCCAGCGAGAATTCGCGGGTCGGATTGGGCACGATGGTGATTTCACCTTTGTCAAAAGGCGTGCCCTCTGCAGTCGGCAAGATGTCGAAGGCCGGAATCGGATCGCTCAACGCCAAGGCGCTGCTTTGCAAATCCGGGATCGAAGCGAGCACCTGCTCACGCCCGATCCTGGATTCCTGTTCATCGCTTGCATAGAATGAGATGTTGTAATCCCCGGGCTGCACGAGGAAATCATACTTTTGAATGAAAATACCATTATGCACGTGCTCGGATTCGGCCGGCGTCAATCTGACTTTTTCAAAAGAGCGCGCCAGGCGCTGCCAGTTGCGGTCATAAATTCCCGCACCATGCTCGAATTCCAGGATTTGGTTCGAGCCATCATCCAACCTTGAAAGCGGAACGCCAAAGTAGACCTCCACATGGGTTTTGCGCCCGAACCCACGCAAGCTTGAAATGACGAACGGCATGTCGAAACGGCTGACTGATTTTTCATAGGTATGAAAATCCGTGGACATGGCGTATTGCACCACCTGCTCACTTTCATCAGAAAGCTGATTCACCAGACTGTGGATTTCGCCCTGGTTATCTTCGTCAGCGGCGGCATCCAGCGCCATGTAAAGACGGTCAAGCTTTGCGTCCCAGCCAACCCGGTCCTGCAACATCACACGGTCGGCGATGATCGGCGTAAGCCGCCAGTTGTTGCCGGTGGCCACCCGCTCTTCTATGACAAAATGGAAAATAAGCTTGCCGCGGTCGTGGCGTGGTTTGTAGTACCACGACTCGTTACTGGTAGAGCGGTTTGAGGTTTTAGCAATGTCATCCGGCTCACCGTGCCGAATGTAGATCAGCCCTTTGTCGTTGAACTCATCGTTGAGATCATAGACTTTGGGATAAGTCAGGTAGCCGGATTTATCGGGATTGTTCGCCCAGGAGCGGACGCCGTCAAACCAGAAATTTGATTCAGCATGTGTCAGGCGCCGGCAATGCTCCAGGAAGCGTTTGTTGATCGGTGCGGCCGGCGTTGGATTGCGAGCAGTCCACACGGCCGTAAAGAACATCCTTTTTTGCTGCGCACGGGTCAGCCGGCGGTAAACATCATATTCATTGTCGGTCAGGATGTACTTTGTAAAGTCGAAAAAGTGTTCAGCATCAACATTGGTCTTTATGGATTCCAGCGCAATCTGAAACTGAGTGTTTGCTTCTGCATCCCGTCCTTCTTGCACCAAGCAGCGAACTCGTGACAGGAGCACCGGTATTTTGCTGATGGACAATTGCCGGTTGAGCAGCACACTGAAAACAGAATCTGCTTGCTGATAGTTTTTTCTGCGCCTGAATTGCTCACCGCGCATGTAATCAGCCCAGTCGCCCGGACGTTGTTTGAGCCAGGCCGCAACCGCATCCTCGCTTTCATGAACCAGCAACAAGCGATACAATTTGTACAAGCCCACATTGCAATGTGGCAGATCAGGCTTGATCCTGACCTGACCGTGTCCCCACTTTACGGCTTCAAGCCAGTTCTCCCGCTCCCTGGCAAGCAGACCGCGTTGGTAAATCACATCACGAAATGAGCTGTCCTTATCCATGACTGCCTGAAAATGCCGCTCGGCGGCGTTGAAATCCCATCGCTTTAACAGTAATGCTTTGAATTTGCCAGTCTCCCGGTGTGCGATACCCAGGCCGTAATTCGCCTCGAGCTCCTGCGGCTGATACTCCAGAACCTTCTTATACCAGTTCTTAACCTCGCCCCAGTCTTCTTGCTCCATTGCCATACGAGCAAGCTGTTTTATGGGATGTACAGCGTGCGGATTCATCTCCAGCACTTCGTCGTACAAATCTTCTGCTTTTTCAAGGTCGCCTGCAGAATAGCTTCTATCGGCCTGGCCAATGGTCTGTTTGTATTTGGGACTGTTTATCAGGAAATCCTGTGCTTCGATGTCGCCGGGATGTTGCTCCAGCGCGCGATTGAACCATTTGTGGACATCATCCCAATCGTCACGAGCATAAGCCAGCTTGCCCATACCCTTCAATGCATCGCGATAGTGCTCATCTAATTTCAACGCTTCCTTGTATTCTCGCTCGGCAACATCGAGCTGGCCGGCTTCCCGCAGACTATCACCCGAAAGCACCATTTGCCTTACCCGGGATTTGTTCATGAGATAGTCATGCGCCTCGCGGTCACCGGGATTGACCTTGAGAGCTTTGTTAAACCATTTGTGGAATTCGGGCCAGTCCTGTTTTTGAAATGCGACTTTACCCAATCCCTTGAACGCCGAAACAGAATTGTCATCGAAAACAAGCACCTGTTTGTAAGTCACCTCGGCTTGTTTCAGTTTCGATGCAGACCGCAGACTGTCTGCTTTGTTGAGCAGCTCCGTGGCGACGTCGGTATTGGGCTGACCGAAGAGACAGGGCGTCGAGGCCAAAAAGAAGAGCATAGAAACGGGCAGGAAAACAGCTCTGCCTTTCTCGGAAAAACGGGGCGGAAAACACATCATGGCTAGGTCTTTTTTAGAGATGATATAATGATATTATATATACGAATCGAGAAAGAGCAGGTTCAAAATTTCAAGCAATTTCAATCAAAGCAGCCAGTGTGTGGCCATACATACCGGGAAGAGCGGGGAATTGCAAAGGAATTGCTACAGAAGATATGGTTGCAAAAAAGTTTTATTCCACGCAAGGTCCGGGGGCTGTCCAAAAACTTGATGCTCTGGTCATCCCGAGCGTGGTTTAGGGCGACAAGTATCGTAATAACAATACGCTTCGACTGAGCCTATGCCGAAGGGTTCAACCTGACAAGACGCCACCTATCCTGACGTTTTGGACAGCCTCAAAGAGATGATGAACTTCTTGGGTCTTCAACTCCCACGGTCAATCCGACAAGTCGGGATTAACCCTGAGCCTGATGTGTGAGCGCTTCGCGGTAACTTAGGGCTTTATTTATTTGACAGGATAACAGGATACACAAGATAAAAGAAAAGATAGGACCGGGTTGATTTGTCCCGTATGAAAAAATTGCCATCATTATCCTGTATATCCTGTGAATCCGGTCAAAAACGGAACTTAATCGCATTGATGAGTTCAAAAACGGGCGTTATTGAATCGTAACGGTGAGCATAAAGCCGGCCGTATCCCCATTGAGATCGGGATTCAAATCCGTGATCAGCTCGCCGTCACCACGATCAATACGCCGCTGGCTGAAATCCAGCTTCTTTAGAGTGAATTCAACACCGACCGCGAGATGGCGGAAGAAAAAGTAATCCAGGCCCAGACCGAGTGCAATGCCGGAACCCAGATAAGCCGCCTCTGCACCATCTTCTTGCAGTGCGTAGAGGCCGGCGCCTACTCTGGCATAAGGTTGCCATCTCGAGGTGGCAACGAATTTGTGCTGAACATTTAGCTCGATACCGCCGAAATGTGTCGTCACGCCGTCGCTGGTCTCATGTTCGGCGCCAGCAACAGATAACCATAGCGAGAACCGCTCAGCAAACCCATAACCCAGACTGAGTACGCCGCCCTCGCCTTCATCAAGACCGCGCTCGCCCGTCATTTCAAAAGACGCGGAGCCAAGGGCTGCCTTGATGCCTCTGTGTGAAAAACGGTCGCCGGTTTGACTTGTCTCCTGAGCAAAGCTGCATACATTGAGCGCCAGGAGATGGAAAAACAGAATTTGTGCCGCCATGCAGAATTTCATTGTATTCTCCGAAATTTTGTTTAGATTACGCTTTGGTAATAAGAGCAGTCGTGAAGAATTTCACAATTGTAATTTAGTTTTGTCTGCTGTCATCTTCAAATAGAATGCCAACCTTGGGTCTCCACAGTCAGACATTGTTATTAATCGGCTTACGTCGAGACGGATGCGAGCAGGAGTTGTGAAAACGTACCACAGTGTGGTTGGAAGGCAACTGGCACGGCCTTTGTAGGAGTAACAGCGGCTCGATTAAGACATCCTTCGAGAATCCACCCGGTTGAGAGTTTACACTTTAACTAAAACACTACTGGTATGTTGGACCATTTTCATATTTCAAGCAGTGAGGAGCGTACACAGTTGGAACACGGTGTTGATGTCCGCGTTAATGACGTTGACAACTCGGAGATTGGCTACTTATCAACTGTCATTGATGCGCTGAAAAATGAGCACTACACAGAACCGGTTATCGACCAATCCCGGGGCAGCCGGGCCTTTGTAGTTACTGTAAAGAAATGTGAGCTGCAGGAGCTCAAAGACGCCTTGCGGGTCATCCTGAAGGTTGTCAAGCCCGAACGGATCGAGATCGAGACTTAGGTTTTTGGAAGCATGGCTGGCTTAGCCGTGCTTAGCCGTGCCACACGCCAGCCACGTTCTGTCTCCACAGCTAACTGGCCCAT
>CAZVSL010000062.1:11545-13032 GCA_964629935.1 uncultured Calditrichaceae bacterium
GAGATCGAGACTTAGGTTTTTGGAAGCATGGCTGGCTTAGCCGTGCCACACGCCAGCCACGTTCTGTCTCCACAGCTAACTGGCCCATACTACTTGCGAACCCAAATTTCCTCTCCCCTCGAAACCTGACATGAACTCGGTTCCGGGATGTGCACGCTCTTTTCAGGCTCGAATAATCTCGACACGCATCTTGCTATTATTCTGAAGAATCGCTACTTTCCTGCTCTGCTAGCCTGGATTATTCATGCAAAAGAAGGTTAAGACGTTGGATGTTCAGCCTTCAGGGGGTGTGAAAATAACTTGGTGAACTTCGAAAAGTCTTCGCTCTTTTTACTAGCCAGGCCTTGTACCATAATAGAATGCCGAGTCATTTATTCACACCCCCGTTAGGCTGTCAAGACACGCTGAAGAAGGTGCATGCGTGTTTTCACAGTAGCGACAGGCCGAAAGAATGAGCGAATCATTGATACTTGACTACTCGGGTCTTACCCATTGCGGCCTCATCAGGACGAACAACCAGGATTGTTTTGGCAAGTTTCCGCCGGACAACTCCCAACTGAGCCATGACAAGGGTCAGTTGTTCGTCGTAGCCGACGGAATGGGCGGACATCGGGGCGGCCAACAAGCAAGCCAGCTTGCCGTGGACGTCTTGCAGCAAACCTATTTCGGACATCCCGGCCAGGATATCTCTGAAAGCCTGGAGTCCGCTTTCTCAGCCGCAAACAGCCGCATTTATGAGCTGGCCCAGAAAAAGCCTGCGCTGGAGGGCATGGGCACGACTTGCACCGCGCTCGTACTATGCAAAGATTCGGCTTATGTCGCCCACGTCGGAGACAGCCGCGCCTACCACATTTCACACCACACAATCGAGCAGCTTACGCAAGACCATTCTCAGGTTGGTGAGATGCAGCGTCATGGCATCATTACGGAGCAAGAAGCCCGCGACCACCCGTATCGCTCCATCATAACAAGAGCATTGGGCGCCATGGAAGGAATTGAAGTGGACATCATCGAAAAAATCTCGCTGCAGGCAGGCACAAGTTTTCTGCTCTGCAGTGACGGACTCAACGGCATTGCAGATGAGGAGCTGGCGCGATTGGTGAGAATGTACCCCGCCGAAAAAGCCTGCCACGAGTTGATCGCGTTAGCCAATCAAGAAGATGGCCGAGACAATGTTACTGTTATCGTTGTTAAACTAAGCCGAAAAACCTCGGGTCTTGCAGACCAACTCCTCACGTTCTTCCGATTACGGCGCCAGCGGCTATAGCAAATCCAACTGTTTCAAAAATGTGCGCGTCAGAGCGTCCAGTTTTTCATGGGGCTCTGTTTGCAGCAGCTTCTGCAGCTCGAGCCTGGCGTCAACGACTTCACCGGCATTCCAGTAACTCAATCCCAGCATCAACCGCGTCACTTTATTTCTGAATTTTTCATCCGGATTGCTCAGGCTGAGAGATTTCTCGAACGCTGTCGCTGCTGCACGGTACTCG
>CAZVSL010000062.1:13042-15710 GCA_964629935.1 uncultured Calditrichaceae bacterium
TCTCCAAGCCAGTACAGTGTGTTGCTGGTCATCGTGTGAAAGGGATACTGCTCCAACACGGACTTCAGCAGTTCCCGGGCCTGTGTAAAATTCTGCTCGCGATAATATTGCAGCGCAGTCTGATATTGTGCCATATATTCCTGGTTCTCCTGGTTGCCGTCGTTTGAACGAGCCAACAACCGCTCGATCTCTGCCCGGTCCTGAATCTCCTGCGCCTGCTCGTTCAGCATGGACAATTTGAGCTTGAGTAGAGAAATGTTGTCGTCCTTCTCAGCGATTGAATGCAACAACTCTTCACGCTGCTGCGCCAATTTCTGCATGCGCTCAACCTCTGATGTCTGATGTGCGACCGATTCATCCTCTGCCACTGTCTCTGCTTGTACGGTCTCAACGGGCTGCAAATCTGAGGCACGCCAGAGTTGCAGGTACTCTTCAAGCTCTTCAGCACGGCGATTACCGAGATAGAACTGCAAACCGGCGCTGAGATTGAGAAAATTGTCGCGACCTTCTCCCAGTCTGCTGCCGTCAAAGTCATCTCCGGTGCTAATGCGATAGTCTGCTGTGAGATTCAAACCCAGCTTGTCATGCAGGAACAACTCCACACCCGTGCCAAACGCGCCATAACCGTCCCCGAAGACATCGCCTTCAAAATCCCGGAAGCTCAGCAAGCCGACACCCACGTAAGCCAGAGGCGTAACCCGTTTCGTGTGCAAAAATCGGTAGCCGAGTTTGAAGCCCAGATTGACCAGCTCTGTTGTGAGCACAGCGCTGCCAGTGGCGGCTTTGGCCCTGGCATAACCGAAATCAGTACCGAGAAAGGCATAGGGTTTGAAATTCAGGCGAATATCGAGCGGGTTGCCGCCGAACTCAAAGGTGCCGACATGGTTGTCGCCGTAGAGCTTCTGGCTGCTGACATTGAAGCCAAGACTCAGCCTGTCCTTGATATCGCCGGCAATTGTTTGTGTTGTTAATACCAGAGAGATGATGCACAAAGGTGCAGCCATCACCATCGTTCGCTTCATGACAATCATTCCTTTCTTTCATGAAAACTACGCCACGTTTCGCTAAACGACGCGACCGACATCTAACAAATGTGAATCGACCATTGTGAAATAACCTTAACCAAAGCAGCCAAACGTTATCACAATTTAATGCCCTTACCCCATTTAGCTATTGCAAATAAGGGTGAGTTTTGTATTTTATGTGAGGCGCAACAAATCAGATCAAATCACAATTACAGGATAGTTGGTATGCCGATTGGCAAAAGCGCTCCTTACGGTTCGTGGCCTTCTCCCATCACCACTGATGTTATTGTTACCGATGCCGTGCGCCTGAGTCAGATCGCACTCGATGGCGATAATATCTTCTGGATTGAGATGCGGCCGTCCGAAGGCGGCAGATATGTGGCGGTGCGCTGGCAGAACGGCGAAGCGCAGGATATTACCCCGCGTGAATTCAATGTGCGCTCGCGGGTTCACGAGTACGGCGGCGGCGCCATGGCCGCGCGCGATGGTCGGGTTTATTTCTCCAACGATGCAGACCGAAGGGTATACGCTCTGGCAGATGGCCAGAAGCACGCCTGTCTCTCGCCACCCGGCAGCTATCGCTTTGCCGATTTTGCTGTGGACACAATTCGCCAACGGCTGATCTGCGTGCTGGAAGATCACACAAACGCTGATGCCGAACCGGAAAACAAGCTTGTCAGCCTCGATGCAGAAGTCGCATCTGAAATTCAGGTGCTCGCCGCCGGCAACGACTTCTATGCCTCGCCGGCCCTGAGTCCGGATGGCAAACAACTCGCCTGGTTGACCTGGAACCATCCGAACATGCCCTGGACCGGCACAGAGCTGTGGCTCGCATCTCTGGATCAAAACGGTGCTGTCAGCAAAAGTCAAAAAATCGCCGGCGGCGCCAGCGAATCCATCTTTCAACCCCAATGGTCACCTGACGGCGCGCTCTATTTCGTCTCAGACCGCACCGGCTGGTGGAATCTGTACCGATGGCAGGACAACCAGGCGGAACCGGTCTGGCCGCGCGAGGCTGAGTTTGGGCTGCCGCAGTGGGTGTTTGGTATGTCAACCTACGGTTTCGCTGCAGACAACCGACTGGTCTGCTCTTTTTTTGAAAACGGAACTTCCAAACTTGCGGTCTTAAATACACGAACAGGCGCTCCGGATTTCATAGAGCTGCCATTCACACACATCGACCAGGTCAGGGCCAACGGCGACCACGCCGTCTTTATTGCCGGCTCGCCCATCAGCGCAGAAGCTGTTGTACGGCTGAACCTGGAGACGCGCGAGTTTGACATCCTGAAACGCTCGACAGAACTCGATTTCGAATCCACTTATCTTTCACGTCCGGAGACCATCGAATTCCCGACCGAAAACGGACTCACAGCTTACGCTTACTATTATCCGCCACAGAATCTCGAAATGGTTGGCCCTGAAGATGAGCTGCCACCTCTCATCGTAAAAAGTCATGGCGGCCCCACGGCCGCGACCTCCACAGCGCTGGAACTTCGCATTCAGTTCTGGACCAGCCGCGGGTTTGCTGTGCTGGATGTTAACTACGGCGGCAGCACAGGTTACGGTCGCGCGTATCGGGAACGGCTGGACGGCAAATGGGGCATTGTGGATGTGGATGATTGCGTCAACGCCGCAAAATATCT
>CAZVSL010000062.1:15720-17220 GCA_964629935.1 uncultured Calditrichaceae bacterium
CTTGTCGAAAAAGGCCTGGCGGATGCCGATCGTGTCGCCATTGCCGGCGGCAGCGCCGGCGGCTATACGACCCTGTGCGCCCTGACGTTCAAAAATTTCTTCAAGGCCGGGGCCAGCTACTATGGCATCTGTGATATGGAGGCTCTGGCGAGAGAGACGCATAAATTCGAATCTAAATATATGGAGCGCCTGATCGGGCCGTACCCCGAACGCAAGGATATCTACGAACAGCGTTCACCCATTCATTTCACAGAACAGCTCTCCTGCCCGCTTATCATCATGCAGGGCAGTGAAGACGAAGTCGTGCCGCCGAATCAAGCCCTGATGATGGTTGAGGCCGTGCGCAAGAAAGGGTTGCCTGTCGCCTATGTTTTGTTTGAAGGCGAGCAGCATGGATTCCGTAAGTCCGAGTCCATCAAACGAGCGTTGGAGGCGGAGCTCTATTTCTACACGCGAATCTTTCGCTTCGAAGCGGCAGATGCGCTCGAGCCGGTCCAGATCGACAACCTGAAGGAGGCATAGGTGAAAGAAGAACGCAGCGTTTTCGAGCTTGCAAATGATCCGCAATTTATCCCGGGGATCTACAATTATTGCGACCGTTGGTGTGAACGCTGCCGGCTGAGCCACAGGTGTATGGTTTACGCCATGGAAAAGGATGAGCTGGACCAGTTGTCAACGCTGGAGCTCGCTGATGAGACTTATTGGAAAAAGCTGATTTCGGCGCTCGACAAGATCATGGCCAAACTGCGCAGCGATTTCGAACAGGCCGGAATCGATTTTGACGAGGACGCCTGCCGCATGCTGACGCAGGCCGCCAGGGAACGGAACAAAGCACATCCGCTCAGCCGCGAGGCGCAACGGTATGCGAAGCAGGTCAAAGCGTGGATGAGCAAAGCGAAACATCACTTCGGCGCCAAGATTGACGAGCTGTATCAGCGCCTGCAACTTGGCCTGGACGAAGCATCCATAGCCGATGATTCCGACCAAATTGTGGAAGCCATCGATGTCATCGTCTGGTATCAGCACGAGATTCACATCAAGACGTTGCGCGCGCTGGCACAAAGCGCCATCGAGCAACAGACCTCGGATGGCGCTGCCAAAGTCGCCTTGCTTTGCATTGATGATTCCATCCGCGCCTGGAATACCTTGCGGCAGCAATTGCCGGACAAATCCGACGAGCTCCTCACCTTTCTGGCGTCGCTCAGCCGGCTCAAAAAAGAGATTGAAAGGCGCTTTCCTCACGCCCGTGGGTTCAAGCGCCCCGGTTTCGACGATTAGCTTTCTTCGACGATCCCAACCATTACACCATAACTTTCATGCGAACAAACATGACCATCAAACTTGGCATTATCGGCGCTGGCCGCATCGGGCGCTTGCACGCAGAAAATGTAGCCACACGCGTGCCGCACGCGCATCCGGTCGCTATTACCGATGTCATTCCTTCCCATGCCCGCGAGGTAGCTGAGCAATACGCCATTCCCACTGTCGCAGAGGATTACC
>CAZVSL010000063.1:0-17092 GCA_964629935.1 uncultured Calditrichaceae bacterium
CTGGAAATGGCGGTCGAAGCGCATCCCAACAACGCCGAGGCGCATTACCTGCTGGGTCAGGCATACGGCCATTATGGCCGCTTCAAGGAGATGAACAAGGAGTTTGAAGTATCTTTGTTGATCTCCAACAAGTTTGAGACTCAGATTCTGGCTGAGCGCGAACGCCATTGGATAGATAAGTATAACAACGCAATGGCTGCCATGAAACAGGATGACCATGAAAAGGCAGAAGAGCTGTTGCGACAAGCCGTGGTCATCGATCCTTCCCGGCACGAGGCTTATAAAAAGCTGGCTCTGGCATATCTTAATCTGGAACGCGGCGACAAGGCTTTGAGAATCTATCACAAACTTCTGGAACGCGACCCCAATGATGTAGAGCTGCTCTCTTCCACCGGCAACCTTTATTACAGTCAAAGACAATTTGATAAGGTCGTTCCCATTCTGAAACGCATCCTTCAGCTTGAACCAGAGCACCGTGATGCGCTGGCAAATCTTGCGCTTTCGTATGATTCCATGGGTGAAGTCGAGAAAGCCGCCGAAGCCTATGAAAAAGCCATAGCCGTGAATCCTCAGGATAAAGACCTGATTTTTCTCTACGGGGTTCACCACTACAATCGCAAACAGTATGCAAAGGCCATTCAACTGTTTGAGCAGGTGTTGACCATGCATCCGGATGACTTTGAGTCTATCTCCAATATTGGCAACGCTTACTTGAGCATGGCGGAAAGACAGCGCGAAAAACTCAAAGAAGCCCGAAACGGCGCCATGACTACCGAAGACGCGGTCCAGCTCAAGAATGAGGCCATCCGTAATTACAAAAGCGCAATCCCTTACCTGGAAAAATCGCTCGAAATGCGGCCCGACCATCCCACGCTGTGGCGCAATTTGGGGATCGCCTATATCAATACCGGCGAACGCGAGCGAGGCGAGCAGGCCTTGCTAAAAGCTGAGCAAGTTCAGTTGAAATCATCAAAATAACCGCACGCAGCAATGGGGCGTGGCTTTCGATTTGACGACCAAAACATCCTGTCGTGCTGGTTAACGCCTGATTGTGCCGGCGCCAGGCCTTATCTTCTTTTTTCCTTCCGTACCGAAAATCGAAATTCAAAAGACGCAAACTCACCAATTCGACTCCGGACCGGAACAAAGCCATTTGGATGCAGTGTTTAATAGAAATGCTGAAGTTCTTGCTGATATGGCGTTCGCCATCGACTGACTAGTTGCTGAATGAGACGATCACTCTGTGTTATAGCTCTGACCTTTCTTTGCCACGCCGTTGCGATGCATCCCGTTCTGAGTCAGGAAAACAGAAGACCGGGCAGGACACTGGAAGTGACGCCTCCGGCCGCAGACACAGCCCGTTCAAACATCAACTCGTCAGCGCAGCAAACCGGTAAAGCCAGCTTTCCGGACTCGTTGCCCGCAAGTCAAATCAAGCCCGCTGATGTCGGTATCGACGCAACCGTTGCGTATAAAGCCCGCACCATCGACAGCCGAAAAGACCAGAGCATTATCTACCTGATAGGCGATGCTGAAGTCAAATTTCGGGACATAACCATCAAGGCCGGCAAAATAACCATCAAACAGAACGAGAACCTGTTGATTGCTGAAGGCATCCCGGATACGACGGGAGGAGGCGCAAACGGCGCCAACGCAGCGAATAGCAGCCGGCCGGATACGGTGCAGACTGAATACATCGGTTTGCCGCAATTCTCCGACGGCAACGAAGAGATGGTCGGCGAGCGTATGGAATACAATTTCAAGACGGATAAGGGTCGTATCCTGCGTGGGCGCACGGAATTCCAGAAGGGTTACTATCGCGGCAAAACCGTAAAACGAGTTGAACCTGAGGTTTTCTACGTTGCCGACGGCTCCTACTCCACTTGCGAGCGTGATGAGCCGCACTATCATTTTGAAGGCAAGCAGATGAAGGTCATCGTCAACGACAAGGTGATCGCCAAGCCGGTTGTGTTTTATCTTGGTAAAATTCCGCTTGCGATTTTCCCTTTTGCCATGTTTCCGGCGCAGGAAAATGGCCGGCAATCGGGAATCATCATCCCCCAATATGGCTCCAGTCCGCGCGAGGGCCGCTATTTGCGCAACATGGGTTATTACTGGGCCACCAATGATTACATGGATGTTCGCTTCACCATGGATTTCTTCGAAAAAAGCGGGTTTCTGTTCCGCGGCGATATGAACTATGCCTTGCGCTACAACTTTACCGGTTCCGTGGGCGGCTCGTTCACCAACAAAAGCTTTGGCGAGAATGACGAGCGCAGTTGGAATCTCAATATCCGCCACAACCATACCATCGACGACAACACCAGCTTCAACGTAAACGGCAGTTTTCAGAGCAGCAGCACGTTCTACAAAGATTTCAGCAACAATCGCGAACAACGGTTGCGGCGGCAGATCATCTCGAATGCCACTTTCAGGAAGAGTTGGGGAGACAGAAAAAACAGCATCGATATCAACCTGTCCCAGACCAGGGACCTGGAAAGCGGCACGGAGTCACGCACGCTGCCGCGCATTCGTTACACCCGAAGCCGCAGCGCTTTGATTCCGGTCGCAGAAGACAGGCGGGGCGAAAAACGTGAGGCCAAATGGTATAATCTGATTCAATATGATTATAAAGCTTTGCTTGATAACAGTCTGCGTAGCGATACCACCGCCAATCCGGACGATATCGACAGGCGGGTTGAGCATGACCTGAATTTGAGTTTTACCAGCCCGGGCAAGCTTCTCGGTGCGCTAAGCCTGACGCAATCCGTTTCGTATGACGAAGACTGGTTTGATCGGCGCGCGGACCGCTTCGTAATTACGGACTCCTCCAGGAACCGGTTGGAGCCGGTTGAGGAGAAAGGCTTTTTTCAGCGCCGCTTGTTTCGATATTCTGCTTCTGCAAACACGAATCTGTATGGCACCTTCTCTCCGAAGCTGTTCAACATACAGGCGTTGCGGCACAAGATGAGTCCGAGCGTATCTTTCACATTTCAACCCGACTTTTCCGATGTTGATACCTGGGGCTACTTTGTCACCGCCACGGACACAGCCGGGCGTGAGCTCAAATTCGACCGCTATTCCGGCACGCCGCGCGGGAAGCAGATGAGCATGAACTTCAGCCTCAACAACCTTTTTCAAATGAAAGTGGGCAAGGGCGAACGGGAAAAGAAGTTCGATCTGTTCAATCTGAATTTCAACAGCGGCTATAATTTCGCTGCTGACAGTCTGAAATTGCGCAACCTCTCAACATCGTTCCGGGCCAACCCACGCTCCAACTTCAACATCAGCGCTAACTTGAATCACAGTTTCTACCGTTTTGATGAAGCCGCACTGCGGACGGTCAACGAGCTGATTTCCCCGCGCCTGACCTCACTGCGTATCGATGCGCGCTGGAGTTTGAGCGGCCGGCAGTCGCAGGCTGGCGCAAACCGTGCAGAAACCACCTCGTTTGAGGATGAAACCGGATTACTCCAGCCAGTGCGTCAGGATGCGGCAACGGCCGGCGGCGCCTATGAAAACAACTTTGATCCTGAGAGCGCTTTCTCAGCGTTCGACATTCCCTGGCGCGCTAATCTGTCTTTCTCCTACAATATCAACCGTTCCAATCCGCTCAATCCATCAAAAAATGCTTACATCGATCTCAGCAATGTTGAGTTGCAACTCACACGCAACTGGCGCATCGGCTATCGCTTGCGCTATGACGTGCTGGAAAAAGAGGTGGTGGACCAGCGCATCTCCTTCTACCGGGATTTGCATTGCTGGGAAGCGCGTTTCGACTGGAACCCATCGGGCATCGGCAGGGGTTATTACTTTATCGTCAACATAAAAGCGCCGCATCTGCGTGATGTCAAAATCGAGAACCGGGGCGGTTCTGCATCGGTCCTGTCGAGTCCGTTCTAAATCAAACCAACAAAGCACGCCATCTTTGGATAGGATAAATAATATCTTGCTTGTGTGAAAGATAACCAATACATTCTTCGCGGCGTCACTTCTGGACACTCGATTTTAGCGTCTATTGGTGGTTAAATTTATTTGGTTCCGGTCTGTCCGGCTTAGGAGGTGAAATAACAATGACTCCGTCAACAATGTAAGCAATTTGAGAAGAAATACTCCCTGAACTCATCACAGTTTTATTATCTATATGAAAAAGGTAAAAGGGGTGATGAAATGGATTTTGTTGAATGGGCAGCAACCGTGGAGATGCTGCAGAATCTTGAGAAAAGGCAGACACTCTTGAGTCCAGTTCTCGACGAATGAGCCAGCTCATTGAGCAACATTTTGATGAAGTTGAAGTATGTTTCCTCCAGAGTCCCGCTGTTGTCGCGTATCAAATACTAAGAAGAGAAATCGCCTGCGGTGATGCCAAATTAAGGGTAAAGCTTGAGTTATTCGACGGTGGCATGGCGGAATTATTCGAGTACATATCAGAAGTCGATAACAGCGTGCACTTGTTGAAATATAGCTTTCACTGGCATGATGCTGATGGAAACTAAAGAAACGTTGGGACAATGCGCCCACCATCCCGATTTGCCCAATACGCCTCATCATGTGCATCACGAGGACAGTACCGTGCATCACATCAAGAAGCCGCTCGATATATTTGGCGTCATCAAGAAGATCGAAGAAGAGTTGACACAAACTTGAGGAGATAGGCGCTACTTGTTTCCAGAAATCGTTATCTCAAATCCCCAAGGAGGTGTAGCACTGTGTTAGGAGCTATCTCAGGAGACATTATCGGTTCGGTCTACGAAGCCGCTCCCATCAAAACCACGAATTTTGAGCTGTTTGCGCCGGCATCCACATTCACGGACGATACTGTGCTAACGATTGCCGTGGCCTCTGCCATCCTCGAAGACATAGATTACGCCACAGCTCTGAGAGATTTTGCGCGCCGTTACCCGGACGCAGGCTACGGCGGTTTTTTCTACGGCTGGATGATGTCCGATGATATGGGACCGTATAACAGTTGGGGTAACGGTTCGGCCATGCGCGTCAGCCCGGTCGGATTTGCTTTTGCCTCGCCAACGGATGTTCTGCAGCAAGCAGAGCTGAGTGCGGCAGTGACGCATAACCATCCGGAGGGCATCAAAGGGGCGCAGGCCGTGGCTATGGCTGTGATGCTGGCCCGTACCGGCAGCAGCAAGATTGACATCAGAGACGAAATTGCCAGCCGCTTTGACTATGACCTGGATGGCAAGCTGGACGACATCCGCCGCCACTATGAATTCGACGTCTCGTGCCAGGGCACGGTGCCGCCGGCCATCACTGCCTTCCTGGAATCAGACGATGTCGAAGACGCAATCCGCAAGAGCGTGTCGCTCGGCGGCGACAGCGATACCCTGGCCTGCATTACCGGCGCCATCGCCCACGCTTATTACAAGCACATACCGGAATCGATTGCCACGCAAGTCAGAAGTAAGCTTCCCGCCGAGTTTCTTGAAATTATTGATGCGTTTGGTGAGCGTTATCCGCTGGATTGAGCTCTCTGGCGTATGAGCGCCGCACCGTTTCCCTGCATCCCTTTAAGCCAGCGTCTGGCCTAATATGAGATACAGCAGAAGGGCAGCGCTGGCTGCAAGCATAGCATAAGGCAATTGCGTACGCACATGGTCGATATGGTCGGAGGCAGAAGCCATGGATGAGATAATGGTGGTGTCTGAGATTGGCGAACAGTGGTCGCCAAATATACCTCCGCTCAACATGGCGCCGAGCGTAAGGGACAAATCCGTGCCCATGAGACCAACCATCGGGATGCCAATAGGAAGCATGATGGCGAAGGTACCCCACGAGGTGCCGGTAGAAAATGCAATAAAGCCCGAAACCAGAAACAGGATGGCCGGCACCAGACCCGGGCTAAGCCAGGCGCTGGCAACGCCGGCAACGTACGGACCCGTTCCCAGCTCTTTACACGTCGCACCGATAGCAAATGCAAACATCATGAGCAAGGCCAGCGGCATCATGCCGCCAATGCCTTTGAGCAGCAAGTCTATTTGTTCATTCAGATTGAGAATTTTCTGGAAACGGTAGAGCAAGCCAGCCACAGCCGTGGCCGCGAGTACGGCCCAGAACACAGAGGTCGAGCCTGAGCCTTGCATAAAGTTGCCGTTGCCGGTGATGTACAAGCCCGCCGGCATCATCAGAACCATGGCAGCGATCGGGATCAGCATGTTGCGCGCTCTCTTCTGCACGCCAGGTTTGGCCTCGATTTCCAGTATCTCTGCTGAAACCACCGGCTCTGCCCCCGGGCGTAACACCTCGCCCTCTTCCCGGGCTCTCCTTTCTGCACGCGCCATGGGCCCCATGTCTTTTCCGCTCAAAATCACAACCAAAAGCGTGAGCAACGCCGCAATCGCATAAAAATTGAAAGGCAGAGAACGAAGCAAGGTCGCGAATGGCTGCTGCACGTCCTGCGCTGCCAGCAATCCCATAACAAAAGCCCCCCAGCCATTCAGCGGGACCAAAATACAGATCGGCGCGGAAGTGGAATCACAAACGTAAGCCAATTTTTCACGTGAGATTTTAAGGCGGTCAAAGATCGGTCGGGCCACCGTGCCGGTAACAAGACAGGTAATGCTCGACTCAACAAACACCACCGTGCCGATGACGTAAGCCATGACACTCGCGCGCAACCGGTTGTTGACATAACCACGCCCGGAGAGCCAGTCGATAAAGCCGTCAACCCCGCCGGAACGCTGCGTAAACGCAAGCAACGCGCCCACCATGGCGCTAAAGGCCACCACCTTGGTGTTGCCGGCATCCTGGAACACATCGATGCAGCACTCCAGAGCGTCAGCCAGACCCGTGATCGGATTGCCGTCCAGAATGGTCCAGCCAAGCCAAATGCCAACAAACAGCGAAGGGAAAACTTGTTTGGTCCAAATAGCCAGAACGATAGCAATAACAGGCGGGAGAACAGACAGCCAGCCAATCACTTCCATCTCATGTCCGATTCCGGTTTGGGCTCGTCTACTAACACCATGCTGATTTCTTTCTCTATGCTTGATGGGTTCTTATGAACGTCGCGCGGAGCCCCGTGCTGTGGACCGCTCCGGTTATGCAAAGCACGCTATCGGACTGCAGCCAGAACCTTTTCAACAACCTGATCGAAATCAAGGCTCTCATGCTCACAGCCGCAGGCATCTGAATGGGTATGCCCGTCAGACTCCGGAATCATACAGCCCGGATTGGGCGCCTGCACACCGTATTGGTCGCGCAGCTCGTAAAGTTTGTGAACAGCCTCTCTGGGCAGATATTGCTCGCCGCCCAAGACCCTCGCATTGAACACAATGTGTGCTGAATGCTCAACCCGCTCCATTTTGAAGTGCGCATCCATCAGGTCTCTGCCAACTGTCACCACACCGTGATTGGCGAGCAACAGCGCATCATTGTGATGAATGTAAGGTGCGATACTGTTGGGCAGCTCCTGGGTTGAAGGCGTGCCATATTGCGCCAGCGGTACCGAGCCAATGGTCACGATCACCTCCGCCAGAACGCAACGGTCGAGGGCAAGCCCGGCCGTCGCAAAGCCGGTCGCATAAGGCGGATGCGCGTGCACCACAGCCATCACATCCGGCCTTTCGCGATAGATAAACAAGTGCAACGGCAGCTCAGATGACGGTTTGTCCCCGGACAGATGGTTGCCGTTCAAATCGACGACAGGCAGCGCCTCGGCTTGCATAAAGCCCTTGGAGCAGCCGGTCGGCGTCGCCAGCACCCGGTCTTCATCCAGGCGCGTACTGATGTTGCCATCGTTGGCCGCGACGTAACTCTTATGATATAGTCTGCGGCCAATTTCAAGGATGGTTTGTCGTAATTGATCTTCGGAGCCCATACTTCAGCTTTTCTGTTCGATGATGTCACAACCCATATATTTTTGCAGCGCCTCCGGCACTGCAACCTTATTATCTTCCGTCTGGTATGTTTCCAGAATCGCGATAACCGTGCGGGGCAGCGCCAGGCCGGAACCGTTTAGCGTGTGCACAAATTCCAGCTTGCCGCTCTTCTGGTTGCGAAACCGGATGTTGGCGCGTCGCGCCTGGAAGTCCTCGAAATTGCTGCACGATGATACCTCCAGCCATTTGTTTACGCCGGGCGCCCAGACCTCGATGTCATAGCATTTGGCTGCTGCGAAACTGAGATCAGCGGTGCAGAGCTCCAGCACGCGATAGGGCAGCCCGAGCAACTGTAGCACCTCCTCAGCCTCGGCCAGCAACTGCTCCAGAGCCTCGTAAGAAGTCTCGGGCCGGACAAACCTGACCATTTCCACCTTGTCGAATTGATGGATGCGCACCAGGCCGCGAGTGTCTTTGCCGTACGAGCCGGCCTCGCGCCGGAAGCATGGCGTATAAGCTGTGTACTTGATCGGCAGGTCTTTTTCCTGGACAGTCTCATCGCGGTGCAGATTGGTCACCGGCACCTCAGCAGTCGGAATCAAAAACAGATCATCGACTTCGCAAAGGTACATGTCCTCGGCCAACTTCGGCAGTTGGCCGGTGGAAAACATGGTTGCGCGGTTCACGATAAACGGCGGCGACACTTCCTGATAACCATGCTTCTCGATGTGCAAATCCAGCATAAAATTGATGAGTGCGCGCTCCAGCTTCGCGCCAGCGCCCCGGTAATTCACAAAAAAAGAACCCGCCACTTTGGCGCCGCGCGCAAAGTCGATGATATCGAGCTTTTCAGCGATTTCCCAGTGCGGCCGCGCTATGAAATCGAATTGTCGCCGTTCGCCCCAGGTTTTAACCTCGATATTGTCTTGTTCGCCCTTGCCCACCGGCGCTGAGCTGTGCGGAATGTTCGGAATCCAGGCTTGAATTTCAGTCAGATCCGCTTCGAGCGTACGAATCTCGCCGTCCAGGACCTTGATGCGGTCAGCGACTTTCTGCATCTGTGCGATTTGCGCCTCCGCCGGTTCGCCGGCTTTCTTGAGTTTGCCAATCTCCTGCGAAACCGTATTGCGCTCCTGTTTCAGTTTTTCAGCTTCCTGCAGCAGCTCCCGGCGTTTCGCATCAAGGTCGACAAGCTTGTCCAGGTCCACCTTTTCGCGCTTGTTGACCATGGCCTGCTTGACTAAGTCCAGGTTCTCTCGGATGAATTTCAGGTCTAACATATTATATTTTTGTGCTTTGCTGGTTCTGTAGAGCGTTCATGGATTCAGTGAGCCCGACTAGGCATAATGCATAACAATTCGCCTCGCGTAATGAAAGTTTCCGCTCAACGACAGCGGAGCAGGCGGTCTAACTGAAAAATTCACACCTCAGGTATTATTTCGCTAAAGCCAAGTTTGTTCAGGCTTGCCATAGGATAAGCGAGGTTCGCAAATTTTTCAGGTTAGACAAAAATAGCAAAAAGGAAACCAAGATCAATTAAATTTTGGGTTATGTTTCAGGAAGGGATTGTTGGAGGATAGAAGATGATGGAAGGTTTGAGATGGAGATAGAGACTGCGACGCCCCGCCGTCGTCGATCCTCCATCCTCCAGACGCCACCTCAACGGCCCTTGCCCATCAGCATCACATAGATCGTGTTCAGGATGACTTTCAGGTCCATTCGCAGAGACATGTTTTCCAGGTAGAAGAGGTCATACTGCAGCTTGGTTTTGACGTTGTCGATAGAGGCATCGTAGCCGCTCTTGATTTGCGCCCAGCCGGTGATGCCAGGCTTGACTTTCAAGCGCCGCGCGTAAAACGGGATTTCATGCTTGAATTTGTTGACGAAGTACGGCCGTTCAGGGCGCGGTCCGATAAGACTCATCTCGCCTTTGAGCACGTTGATGAGTTGCGGCGCCTCATCGATGCGCATCTTGCGGATGATCTTGCCGACGCGGGTGATGCGGGGGTCCTCCTTTTGCGCCCACTGTGGACCGGTCAGGGACTCGGCATCCTGCACCATGGAACGGAACTTGTAGATGAGAAACTCGCGACCGTTGAGTCCCACCCGTGTTTGTTTGTAGAAGACCGGCCCTTTGGAATCGAGTTTGATCGCCAAAGCCACCAGCAACCAGACCGGCAGAAAAAACAGCAATACGGCCGCCGAAGTGGCGACATCCAGCAACCGTTTGATCTTGCGCTCCCATTCCGGCATGTATTGCGGCATGATGTCGATGAGCGGGAAGCCGTAGATCTGGTTGGTGCGCGCCCGGCCCATGACGATGTCGTACAAATCGGGCACGATCTTAAAGTTGACCTGATAGCCGTTGCATTGGTCGATGACATCCAGGGCCTTCTGGCGCGTGTTGCCTTTCATGGCCAGAATGATCTCCTGTGTTTTGGTCTCTGCCACCACCTGCTCGATCTTGTCGATACTGCCGAGCAATGGGATGTCGCCATGCGTTTTGTGTTTTGCCTCCGGCAATTGTTTTTCGCTGACAAATCCGACGATCTTGTGACCTAACGCCGGGTATTTGTCCAGGTCATCTGCCAGCTCCCAACTTCGGTGGCCCCAGCCAACGATCAGCGTGCGGCGGTGGCCTATGCCGGCAGCGAGCAATTTGCGTTGCAGCGTGCGAAACAGCATGCGAAAAGTGGTTACAACCGTGAGCATGATGAGCCAGTAGTTCACAATGAACATGCGACTCATCTTTGGCGGCGCGGACAGGTCGCGCGCTCCCTCAAAGGTGAGCAAAAACAGGATTACCATGCCGATGGTAACGGTTTTGAAAATGCTGATGAACTCATCCACCCGCGAGCGCGCATACCACGAGCCATACAAGCCAAAGAAGGCAAAAAACAATATCCAGACGAGATTAAAAATGACGGATAACTTGAGCAGGGTGAGCGTGTCGCTCTCTGCGAAAAAGCCAATCTCACGGCGAACCCACGCCCAGACAAAAAACGACAGGTTGAGCGCGATAAAATCCAGTAGCAGCAAAAGCAGTTTTTCCAGCCGTTTGGACATGGCAGGAATATAGCATGGTTGGCTGTTTCATTGCAAGGAAAAACTCACGCCGCCAAACCCCGTGAACTTTTGGAAATTCTTTCCGTACAAAACCAACGTTTTCTAACTATACCGCACTCTTCCCGAAGCACAATTTCTCAAATAAACCGGAGGATGTATGAGAAAGACGGGAACCCTGTTTCTTGCTGCCTTTATCTGGCTGGCTGGTTGCGCTTCACACGGCCACAAACGAGACGTACGGCCTGAAGGCGACCTTCTTGTTTATGAAGTCAACCTGAACGACAGAAGCGATGATTTGTTCAAAGTCAAGCTGCAAGTCGATGACCTGACTGCCGAAAATGCTGTCTACCAATTTGCGGCTACTGCTCCCGGAACCTACCAGGTGATGGATATCGGTCGTTTTGTGCGCGAGTTCGAAGCCTACGACGCCACAGGCGCGGAAATCCAGGTCGAGCAGGTCGCCACCAACCAGTGGCGTATCACAAAACCCGAGGACGTAAGTGAGATACGCTACACCGTTGCGGAAACCTGGGATACGCCGGTGGATTCGAACCTGATCTATCCCATGGCCGGCACTTCCATCGAAGCTGACCACGTGCAGATCAATGGCCACTGTGTTTTCGGATATCCGAGCGGTATGCAGATGCGACCGTTGCAGATCAGATTCGACTATCCGGAGGAATGGCTGGTCGGGACGGCGCTGTTGCGGGATAGGGCGGGCAATTATTATGCAGACAACTACGACCACATCGTCGATTCTCCTGTTCTCATGGGGCGCTTGTCCAGGGCTGACCTGAAGGTGAATGGCAGCAAAGTTGAAATCTACACCTACTCGAAGACCGATAAAATCAAATCAGACCTGATACTTGATAGCGTCAAGGATATTTTGCTCGCCGCCGCCAAGTTCATGGACGGGCTGCCGGTGGAACGCTATACCTTTCTGTTCCATTTTGAAGATGTCACGTATGGCGCGTGGGAGCATTCGTACAGCTCTACTTATGCGTACAGTGAAGCTAATTTTGAATCGCTGTTGCAGAACAGCATCCCTTCGGTGGTGGCGCATGAGTTCTATCACGTCGTCACGCCGCTCAATATTCACAGTGAAGTCATCGACCAGTTCAATTTTGTGGCGCCGAGTCCATCCGAACACCTCTGGCTGTATGAAGGTGTGACAGAGTGGGCCGCCCACATCATGCAACTGCGCAGCGGCCTGATTGGGCTTGACGATTATCTGTACGTATTGCGCACAAAGATGAACGTCAATGATAACTTCAGGCAGGATTACAGCTTGCGCGACCTGGCGCTGAACTCCTACACGCGCGAAGGCCAGAAGCAATACGCCAACATCTACATGCGCGGTGCTGTCGTTGCCGGTTTGCTGGACATTCTGCTGCTAGACCTGTCTGACGGCAAGCGCGGATTACGCGAAGTCATAAACGAACTCTCCGAAATCTACGGCCCGCAGCGGGCGTTCCCTGAAAACGCGTTCTACGATGAATTCACCAGGCTGACCTATCCGCAAGTCGCTGATTTCTTTGAGGCGTATGTTAAGAATGCAAATCCGTTGCCACTGGCAGACTACTACGGTAAGCTTGGTATTGCCTATTGGCAGGAAATCCCAAGCGGAGAGCAAGAGCCCACAGCCGGCTTTGCCATAACCGTCGATGGCGGGCGCATTGCCCTGGCACAGGTTAGCCGCGAGGCGCAGGCGTTCGGTTTGCGCGCGGGCGACCTCATCGCCGCCTATGACGGCATGGAAGTCAGCCTGAAAAACGCGCAATCGGTCTTTGCTGATTTTCAGCATCTGGAAGCCGGCGTCCCCTACGAGCTCACTGTTGAGCGCAACGGGCAGCAGCACACCTATACCTGCGAAAAGATAATGAAGGAGCGTATCGACCGCCACGTGTTTGCAGCCGACTCCAGCGCCACGCCGGAACAGTTGGCGTTGCGGGCTGCGTGGATGAAAAACCTGTAACATAAGTAGCGCAGGCGTCCTTGCCTGCAACCCAGGCTGGCAGCCTGCCTTACTTGATATTTCTTGTGGCTTTTTGGCCTGATTGATTCACAAATCGGGGAACGACACAAGAATGTCGAAATCTATGTGTCACTCCCCGAAAACGGCTTGGGGCAGGCAGAAGGAGTCTTGTTGGCGGACTAAACCTAATAATTCAGGTTAGCAAAGTCTCCCCTGTCGCTTGACATTCTTCTCCGGGTTTGCTAATTTTTCGACCTTGCGCACAGGAGAGAAGCCATGCCCCACACAAATTTGCTGTTGATGATTGCCTGTCTTAGCCTCGCAGCTCAGCCCGCCCTGACGCAATCCTTTGTTCAGGTCACGGAGCAAGCCGGTCTTTCCGTTTCCCTGCACAGCAATGGCGTCGCTGTGGCGGATTATGATTTGGATGGCGATCTTGACGTCTACATCGTCGCCTCCGATCCCTATGATCCGGACGTTGAGAGAAGCTGGAACCGGTTTTACCGCAATGACGGCCGTGGCGGGTTTACGGATGTCACACATCAGGCGGGCGTTGCGGGCGATATTCACAGGCCGGAGATTGGCAGCATGGGCAATCAGTTTGGCGCCGCCTGGGGCGATCATGATAACGACGGCTATCCCGACTTGTTCGTCACCAGTCTCGGTCCGAATGTGCTCTACCGCAACAAAGGCGATGGCACGTTTGCGGATGTGACAGCTACCGCCGGCGTGGTCGGACGCGAGCACGACCATAACTCCAGCGCGGTCTGGTGGGACTACGACCTCGACGGCGACCTCGACCTGTATGTCAGCGCCTGGATCGGCGCCAATATTATGTATGAAAATCAGGGCGCCGGCGTGTTTGCGGATGTGACTGAGACCACGGCTCTCGGCGACTCTGGCTTCACCTGGTCCGCTGTCCCGTTCGATGCCAACAATGACGGCGCACCGGATCTTTATGTGGTCAACGATTACGGTCCAAACCGATTCTATCTGAATCGCGGCGACAACACCTTCGAGGAAGCCACCGCCGACTTTGGCCTGGAAGATGACGGCAACGGCATGGGCGTCGATCTCGGCGATTACGACAACGACGGTTTTTTCGATATCTATCTGACCAACATTTCCGCGGTCAAGCCCTGCCCGCTGTTTCGCAACAACGGCGACGGCACGTTCACGAATGCCGCCAAACAGGCCGGCGTGGACAATTCCGACTGGGCCTGGGGCGCCGAGTTCTTCGACAGCGACCATGACGGCGACCAGGATTTGTATGTCGTCAACGGCTTCATCAATTTCCAATATGACAATTACTTTTTTAAGAATATGCTCAAGAGCGACATCTTCGAGTTTGAGCGGCCGTTTTTCTGGGATGTGTCACGGGATGCCGGCTGCAACGGCAGCGAGGAAGCGCGCGGGCTGGTGGTCTTCGACTATGACAACGATGGCGATATGGATATGCTGGTCGGCAACTGGTGGGCCAAACCGCATCTGTATGAGAACCGTTCTGAGACCGCCAACTATCTGAAAGTAAAACTCGAAGGCGTCATTTCGAACCGCGACGCTTTTGGCGCCCGCGTGAAACTGGTCGCCGGCGATCTGGTCATCCATCGCATAAACGACGGCGTCGATTTCCTGGGACAAAGTATTATGCCGTTGCATTTTGGCGTGGCTGCGGCGGATATCATCGACTCGCTCACGGTTGTCTGGCCAAACGGCGCGGCCGAGACCATCAGAAATATTGCCGTGAACCAGCAAATACACCTTCGCGAGGGCGGCGGTTTCATCACCGGCGTGCGACGAGCAGATAGTCCGGTGATGGAACCGGCGTCAGGATTTCAGTTACACGGCAGCTTTCCCAACCCATTCAATGGCAGCACCACCATCGCGTTTTCCTTACCAAACTCCGGCATAGTGGTCCTGGAGGTCTTCGACCTGACCGGGCGACTGGTTTGGAGGCACAAATCCGCGCCGCTGCCGGTGGGGAGACAGCAGATCCAATGGCATGGCGTTTCCGGCTCCGGTGTGCCAGCCAGCAGCGGTTTCTATATCTTTCGTGTCAGATATGCAGGGGCAGCATTGTCAGGTAAGGTTCTCTATTTGAAATAGCTTGAGCAGCTCAAATAGTTCACGAGCGTGTTCGTTTTGGAATCTGGAATAAAGCGTTTCTCGGCTTAGTTTGATCTTTTATCCAATTGTAAGGACTCCAAAACAAGAGGAACGTATGCACAGGTCCAACCTCAAATTCTGCCTTGCAGTTTCACTCGTCGTAGGCGCTGCAGGACTCCTGTTTCGAGTTCACGATAATTCCTATGCGAACGACCGGGACAAACACACCGGTTTTGCCGTGATTGAATTGTTTACCTCGGAAGGTTGCTCGAGCTGCCCGCCGGCAGACCGTTTGCTGAGCGAAATCGCAGAACAGGCACGCCAGAACGGGGAACCCATTTTTGCGCTTTCTTTTCATGTCGACTATTGGAATTACATCGGTTGGACGGATCCCTACTCCGACGCAACCTATTCTGAGCGGCAGCGCGCTTATGGCCAGGCTTTCAACAGTCAGCGCATCTATACGCCACAGATGGTCGTCAACGGCGAGACTGAGTTTGTCGGCTCGAATCGCGCCCGCGCACAGGCTGCCATAGAACGTGCTCTCAAGCAGAGTCAGGACGTATCGATCATGCTGGCACGCGAATCCGTTACCGAAAGCAAAGTCACGGTACGCTATGAAGTCTCAGAACTGCCGCAAGGCTACAAGGTGAATTTGGCTTTGGTGGAGCGGGACTTGGTGCAGAATGTCAAGCGGGGTGAAAATCGCGGCAGGACTTTAGAACATGACAATGTCGTGCGCGCCTTTCAGACCGCATCTGAGGCGCGTGGCCTGGCAAAATTCGAGCTGCCGGCCGGTGCAAATCCGGACAACTGCGCTGTCATCGCCTATGTCCAGCATGAGCACACAATGAAAATCATCGCGGCCGAGCAGGTCTCGCATTGAACGCGGATCAGACGGATCACACGGATTTGCACGGATCAAAGAGGGCCACAAGATACAAAATATGAAGTTTTACAGGATGGCTGCGAGCATCTACAAGAGCTTTTTCAAATAAAGAAATAAAGAAAGAAATCCGCGTTTCTCATCCACGTCCATCCATGGCTAAGAGACTTGATCGGCGCCGATCCGCGTGATCCGTCCGATCCGTGTTCTTAAATTTCTATGCGATCTGTCCAAGCTGTGTCCCCTACTTACTCCCCTCCAACATGCTCCGGCAGCGGGCAACTGCCGCCAGCGCCTCATCATCTTCCCAGAACAGATCTTCAGAAAGGAATCTGGCCAACGGCTTGAGTTGACGCACACCGAAATTGATCCACGGTGTGCCGGAGCCGCGCGTCTGCACCGCGCGCGACCCGGGCGCTGCGAGGTCTTTGCGGATGTGGATGGGTTCGAGCCATTCTTCCCAGCCGCCATATAGCAGCTCCGGTGCGAACGAGGCGCCGTAGAACAGTGCAATGCGCGTGCGTTGGCCGTCCAGATATAGCCCGACTTCAGGGTTGGGACTGGTTAAGCGGCGATAGGTGAGCCATGCCTCGCGCTCGATCTGACCGATGCATGGCGTCGGCACATTGCCGATGCGGCGCGGCCTCTCGGTTGCGGAAAATTTGAATTCCACAAAGAATGTGAATAGACCTGTAACTTCTGATCTGGCGGGTTGCTTCAGCACCTGTACTTGATTTCGACCTTGTTCCCAGGTGGGCCAGCGTCTCAGTCGGTCGAAGTACAGACTGTCGGGAAAGTAGCGCAGCAAGTCCGTTGTCGGGCCCAGCGAGCGGTACAGCATGCCGTGCACCACATCCGCCTGCTCACCGAATCGGTGCTCGATACCGGTTTCGATGCAAAAGTAGCGCTCTTTGGTCAGAATATGTCGCCGCATGACCTCGATCAAACGTTGGGTTTTTTCATCGCGCCTGCTGAAGCCGCCGGAGCCTCTGGCCATGTTGTTATCCTTATCTTATGAACTCAACCTGGGAGAGATCCCCAATCAAAAAAGCAATTGTGTTGTGAATGTCAAGTGCTCTGTGAAGAACACGGATCATACGGATCACGCGGATCGACACGAACCAGGTCTAACCACCAGGACACAAAGGGGCACAAAGAAACACAAAGAACAGATCATCCACACGTCACCAGCTAACACCAAGGAACATGAAGAGAGTGAACAGT
>CAZVSL010000064.1:0-5468 GCA_964629935.1 uncultured Calditrichaceae bacterium
TGATAATCCCATCTTTCCCCTGAGCGGCTGGTACGTGCAGGCAATCTACGAACACACGGGCGAGGATTTTGATACGGACGGATTGTTTCTTACAGTCAAGCGTTTTCAGCAGACGTTCAGCAATCAGCGGCTGCTCGTGCGCGCACTGCTGGGTACGCGACGCGGAAGCCTCGCCGACCAGCATCGTATCGATCTCGGCGGCATCGGGAGTCTGCGTGCTTATGACGACAAAGAATTCACCGGTAACCGCATGGCACTCCTGAATTTGAATTATCTGTTTGGCGGCGATATATTACAAAAAATTCCATTACAAAACATGCCGTTGTTCGGAACTCTGTGGACGACGCTTTCGTTGGGAGTCTTTGCAGATGTCGGCCATGCTGTTTTGGTTGACCCGGGTGCAGGCATGTTGTCCGAATTTGGCGATGTATTTGATGATTTGCAAGCGGATGTCGGCCTCTCTCTGCTGGTACTCGATGGCGTGTTTCGCATGGATATCGCCCGGCGCACCAGCTCTGATGTCGGCAAAGACGACTATCGCGTCACATTTCGGCTGCTGGAGAGTTTCTAGTTCAGGCCGGATCAACCGCAGTTTGCCACCTCTCTGCCTATAATCATCCTGAAGAAACAAACGCGAGCAGTTTGCAAAGATGCACCTCATATTCACGCCGTTCCTCTCTTGCTTCCTCTGCCTGATCCTTGCGGGCGCGTACCTGCCCTCAGCCCAAGCACAGGTTGCCTCAGCACAAAATGACAGCACTGCCGTTACCATGCCGGATCCGGAGCGTATCCGCGTGGTGCTGGTGCAAGGTAACGAGAAGACCGAGGAGAAGGTCATCCTGCGCGAGATGAAGCTAAAGCCGGGCGACAAACTGGACCCGGAAGTGCTCCAGCGCGATCAGCTACGCATCCAGAATCTCGGTATTTTCAACCGCGTGCAAATCGATGCCGTGCCGACCAATTCCGGTTTCATCGTGGTGGTGTCGGTCAGCGAAATGTGGTACTTGTTTCCGTATCCTATCGTATTTCGAAACGAGCGCGACTGGAGCCGGCTCTCTGTTGGCGCCGGTTTACTGCACACCAATTTTCGCGGCCGGCGTGAGGTCATCGATTTTTCCGGCTGGCTTGGCTTCAATCCCGCAGTCAGGCTTTCCTATTCCAATCCCTGGATTTTTGGCAGGGCAAAGCTGTACACCAAAGTCTCGCTGTTTGCGCGCCGTATTCGCAACCAGACCTTCACTGTACTGGGCGAAGAAGTCGATGAGAATCAGCTCGGCTTCAAATGGACCATCGGCAAGCGCTTCGGACACTTCACCTATTTCGATGTCAAGCTCGGCTACCGGCAATTGACAGCCTCACCGGAGGGCGTCGGCGCCACGCTTTCGACCTCCGGCAAAGATATCCTACCAAACGCTGGTTTTTCATTTCGTTATGATTCCCGCGACCTGTGGGAATATGCGCACCGGGGCTATTACATCAACCTGTGGGCCACACAGACCGGTATGTTCGGGACCACCGTGGACTATCTGCGCTATGGCGCCGACCTGCGCACCTATATCCCCGTTGGTCCAACCACAGTTGCGTTACGCGCTGCGACGAATTTCTCGGAAGGCGCCATTCCGGTGTACGACAAGGTCCACTTTGGCTTCCTGACCCGTATTCGCGGCCACTTCCGCGAGCGCGCCACCGGAGAGAATCTCGTCATTGGCAGCGCCGAATATCGCTTTCCCATCATTCCGATCAAATACTACAACTGGGGTCCGTTTGCGACCATGGGGCAGTACGGCATGAATTTTCGCTTCGGCGTGAGCGGCGGTCTGTTTGTTGATACCGGCAATCTCTGGGACCAGGACGAATCGTTTCGCACCGAGGATTTTATCTCCGGCTGGGGAGCTGGGCTGCACTTCTTTCTGCCGTACAACATGCTCATCCGGACAGAATACGCGTTTGATGAAAACTGGGATGGCCAGGTGATCATCGATGCGTTGATGACGTTTTGATCTTTTGCTCTAGCTAGCTGTGTCAACTAAGACGTCTTGCTAAGTACACGGCTGTCACCGATTGCATAATTCAAATTCTTTGATTATTTTGCTTATTCTAATACGTGAACACTTTGGCTGAAATTGAATATCCTGGGCATAGAAACCTCATGTGATGAAACCGCCGCTGCCGTCTGGCTTGACGACAGGCTCGGCTCGAACATCATCGCCTCGCAGGATGTGCACAAGCTGTATGGCGGCGTGGTGCCGGAGCTGGCCTCACGCGCACATGTCCGGCTTATCCTGCCGGTTGTGCAGCAAGCGCTGGCCGAAGCCGGAGTCGCCAAATCAGACCTGGACGGGCTCGCGGTGACCTACGGCCCGGGCCTGGCAGGCTGTCTGCTGGTCGGTCTCAATTTTGCCAAGGCTATGGCCCTGGCGCTCGAGCTGCCCTACATCGGCGTCGATCACATCGAGGGTCATGTCTTCTCGAATTCCGTGCTGACAAGCGGACCGCAACCGCCATTTATATCGTTGATTATATCCGGCGGCCACACGCAACTGGTGCACGTCAAGGCATGGGGCGACTATGAAATCCTGGGAAAGACCCGTGATGACGCCGCCGGCGAGGCATTCGACAAGGTGGCTAAAATGCTGGAGCTGCCTTATCCCGGCGGGCCGGCCATAGACAAACTGGCGCGCGAAGGCGACCCACAATACATGACCTTCCCAAAGGGCAAGTTGAAAGATAATGCGCTCGACTTCAGTTACAGCGGCCTGAAAACAGCCGTTCTCTATCATCTTAAATCGCTTCCGGAGCATGAGCGTGAGCAGCGCAAAGCGGACATCGCCGCAAGTTTCCAGGAAGCAGCCGTGCAGGTGCTGGTGGACAAGAGCCTGCTCGCACTGGAAAAACTCGGCCTGGACCAGTTGGCATTGGCTGGCGGCGTCGCGTGTAACCGCGTTTTGCGCGAGAAATTGCAGGCAGCCAGCGAGCGACACGGCTTTGAGCTTTTTTTTCCACCGCCAATTTTATGCACCGACAACGCGGCCATGATCGTGCGCGCAGGCAAGTTCTATCTGGAAGCGGGTAAATATTCCGACTACGGCCTAAGCCCGCGACCGAGTTTGAAATTGTCAGAGTCAGGCGAACCCTTTTCCTGAGCCGACCGCGTGTCAGAGCCAGCGCTCCCTAAAAGCACCTCCCTCTCCCAAAAAGCCACCATCATCGTTGTGAGCAAGGGCATCACCATCGCCAGCCAGATGGCGACGATCATGTTCCTGACGCGCCTGCTTTCCAAAGAAACCTTTGGCCTGCTGTCCTTCCTGTTGCTTGCCTATACCACGGTCTCAACTCTCGCTCAGCTTGGCCTTCCTGAAAGTGTGTTCTATTTCTTCGAACGTGTGGCGCAGGAATCGAGAAAGAGCCTGGCGCTGCTGACCAGCAAAACCCTGTTTCTGGCCGGCATTGCCGCCTCCTTGCTGCTGGTTGCTCTCGACTATCTGGCGCCGATGTGGGGATTTGAGGTGCAGGGCATGGTTTTCCCGCTCATCTTTCTGGTTTTGCTCGAGCTGCCGGTGACCCCTCTGCCCAACGTGTTGATCGCTATCGACCGTGCGAAAGCAGCAGCCTGGTTCAAAATGTTCACAGGTCTGGCGCAATTTGGCTCTCTTGTGGTTCCGGCATTATTGGGTTATTCTCTGCCAACCATCGTCAGTTGTCTGGTATTCTACGGGGCACTCCGCTTTCTTTTCGGCGCGCTGCTGTTTTTTAGAGCATTCAGGGAAAAAGGCGGGCCTCTGCCGGCCGGCATGGTGAAATCGCAGCTCAGATACTCGTTGCCGTTGGGATTATCCCAAATCTTATGGGGCCTCAACCGGCAGATCGACAAGTATATCGTGGCGGCCTTTTTGCCAGTGACCACCTATGCGGTTTATGTCGTCGGCTCCTGGGAGATTCCGTTGATTCCCACCATTGCCTATTCCGTGGCCTCGGTGATGATGCCAAGCCTGGTGCGGAATTTCCTGGATGACCAGAAAGAACAGATGCTCGCACTCTGGAACGAAGCCATCAAAAAAGTTGCCATCATCGTGCTGCCGTTAACAATCCTGTTCTTATTGGCCGCCGAGGAATTCATCGTCATCCTGTTCTCCGAGGCCTATATCGAAGCGACCGTGCCTTTCAGAATCTACACCCTGATATTGCTGCATCGCGTGGCCGGCTACACTTCCATGCTGAAAGCGATCGGAGAAACGCGCGCCATCACCTATTCAGCCATCCTGCTGGTCGTGATTAACGTGGCGTTGAGCATCCCGCTGGTGCTGCTGCTGGGCATGGCCGGACCTCCGACCGCCACCCTGGTCGCAAGCATGCTGAGCTGGTTTTACATCCTGTTCCGAATTCGGCACGGGCTGAATGTTTCCATCTACGATATCTTTCCGTTCCGCAGCTACTTCAAAACGCTCGTCATCGCAGCTCTTTCCGCAGCACCGGTTTTTCTGCTGCTGCAAGGTTTCGACCTGCCAAATGGCATTGGCCTCGCGCTCAAGGCAGTGCTTTATCTGCTCATTTACTCCATCGCCGCAAGCTTCGCACAGGTGATCACGAAGGAAGACTGGCGCCGCGTGCTGCGGGCGACAAAGATTCGCAAAAAAGTGGTTAGTCGTTAGTGGTGAGTGGTGATTGGCCGGTGTTTACCGTTATTATTCACTATTTACTATCCACTGCTCACTATCCACTGTTCACAACCTCTTGACTTTTTCACCGATGCTGGTTTTATTTCAGCAACCTACTCATGCAAGCTAACCCGGAGGGAAACACAATGAAACTGTATGATCTATCCCAGCCCCTGAATCAGGATGCGCCGTTCTGGCCATATTACCCACCATTTGAAGTAAAATATATCAAGCGCAAGGCTGAGCACGGCGTGAATGCTCAGTATATTCAGACCTCCAATCACATGGGCACGCATCTGGATGCGCCGCGCCACTTTGTGACTGGCGGTATGACCATCGATGAAATCCCCATGGAGTGGCTGTACGGCCCCGGCGTCATCGTAGATTTGAGCGATGAAATGGATGAGTTGCAGGCCTATACCCCTGAAATGATCGAGAACCGGGTAGAAATACGCAACGGCGACATTTTGCTCTTGCACACAGGCTGGCACAAGTATGCCCAATTTGGTGAATCCCCGGATGAAGAGAAGTACATTCATGTCCATCCCGGCGCACATCCGGACATGGTGCAGTGGCTGCTGGACAAGAAGATCCACATCTGGGGCGTGGACTGCATTTCTACGGACCACCCCATGAATCTGCCTATCGGACGCTTCCTTGGCAAAGGCATGCACGGCCATTGCGACCGGGTGCAAGCCCAATGTGCCGCCAAATTTGGCGCCCAGAAAATGAAAGAGCTGTTTCCGGACGAAGCGTATCAGCTTACCCACAATGGCTTGTTCCCACACAACTGTATGCACGTCGAAAATCTGG
>CAZVSL010000064.1:5478-5972 GCA_964629935.1 uncultured Calditrichaceae bacterium
GACATCGATGCGCCGGAGCTGCAGAACAAACGCACGAACATCGGGGTATTTCCCTGGAAATTCAAGGGCGGTGAGGCAGCTTTTTGCCGGGTGGTTGCTTTTGTCGAGTAACAGTCGGAAACCGGAAACCGGAATTCGCAACTGAAAATCGTAACCTGAACCTCGTAACCCAAGAACCTATACCATATACCATATACCATATACCATAGAACCATATACCATAGAACCATATACCATAGAACCATGACGGATGCAACGCTGCCACTCATTCGCCAGGCCATTAACCACGGCTCACGTCCGGCCATTGTCGATTCGCACGGAAGCTATCGCTATGATGAGCTGGTGCAGGCTGCGCAAGACATTGCACGGGCACTGCTTGGGGGCAGCGATGACCTCAGGGAAGCCCGCGTGACTTTTATGGTCCCGCCCGGTTTCCAATATGTCGCAGTGCAATGGGGCATCTGGCTTGCCGGAGGCATCGCCGTGCCACATTG
>CAZVSL010000064.1:5982-16933 GCA_964629935.1 uncultured Calditrichaceae bacterium
ATTGCATCTCGCATCCGCCGCCGGAGCTGGAATATGTGCTGACCGATACCGGCGCGACTCTGACTGTGGTCGCGCCTGAGTTCGAGTCTGCGTTGCGGCCGTTGGCACAAAAGCACGATGTGCGCTGCCTGCTCACCGAAGACATGCTTCGGCCGAGGGTCACAGAGCAGCAAGCGCCGCCAGACCTGCCGGAGGTGGATGTTGCACGCCGCGCCATGATTTTGTATACCAGCGGCACCACCAGCCGGCCCAAAGGCGTGGTTACGACACATCGCAATGTCGCCGCGCAAATCATCACGCTGGTGGAGGCGTGGGGCTGGCATGCTGATGACCGCATTCTGAATGTGTTGCCCTTGCACCATACCCACGGCATCATCAACATCCTGTCGTGCGCGCTCTGGTCCGGCGCAGTCTGTGAGTTCTTGCCACAATTCGGGCCGGAACGTGTATGGCAACGATTTACGGAAGGCGGGCTGAGCCTTTTCATGGCAGTGCCGACTATCTATAGCCGACTAATCGCTGTGTGGGAAAAAATGCCAGAGGCTGCGCGCCGAAAATGTTCAGCATCCTGCCGGAAGTTTAGACTTATGGTCTCCGGCTCTGCGGCGCTGCCAGTCGATGTGTTCAAAAAGTGGCAGCAGCTCAGCGGCCACACATTGCTGGAGCGCTATGGCATGACAGAAATCGGCATGGCGTTGTCGAATCCCCTCGAAGGGGAGCGCCGGGCAGGTACGGTCGGTCAGCCGCTGCCGGGCGTGATGGTGCGCATCCTCGATGAAGCAGGTCGGGAAATCGAGAAAGAGGGTCTGCAAGGGGAGCTGCAGGTGAAAGGGCCGAATGTGTTTCTGGAATACTGGCGCCGCCCCGGGGAGACGCAGGCCGCTTTTATTGATGACTGGTTCAAGACCGGCGACATCGTCACCGTCGAGGACGGCTATTATCGCATTCTGGGCCGCAGCTCGGTCGACATTATCAAGACCGGCGGCTACAAAGTGTCCGCCCTGGAAATCGAAGAAATTCTGCGCACACATGAGAAAATTCGGGAATGCGCCGTGGTCGGGGTTCCGCATCCGGAATGGGGTGAATGCGTATGCGCAGCCATAACGCTGCATCCAAACTGCACGTTGACCCTGGAGGAGCTGCGCACCTGGGGTAAGCAGCGATTGGCAAGCTACAAAGTACCAAACCGTCTGAAAGTAATGCAGAGTTTGCCGCGTAATGTTATGGGTAAAGTTACAAAACCGGAGGTCAGGCGGGCGTTTGAGGCGTAACCATGATTGCCGTTTCAGATTTCTGGCCTGGCTTGCTAGCCTGAATAACCTCCATCGATTGCATAGCAGAGATGTTTCCACGAACTTGCCACCCACCATCGCCTCTGAGGAACCGGACGCGTCCTACTTAGTTTCCCTCATGCCGAAATCACAACTTTTGTAAAGTTTCCGGATGGTCACTACTTAGTCACCTCCTCAGTCGCCATTCCTGGCATCTCCGACGCGGGCTCCGGGTGCAGCTTTTCTGCCGTGACCGATTTCCACCAGAACGGGACCACAGCGGCCGCAACCGCCAGGCATAGGACCGGCACGAGAATCGATTGCCCCGGACTTGGCAGCATTAGTTTGCCAAGGCCTACCAACGAGAGAAAAAGCGAAAGCGCAGTCAGAAGCGTAGCGCGGACGCCGCGGATGAGCTTGCGGGTCGGCGTCTGCGGATCGAGGCCGAGGGAAAGCATGGTTTTGCGCCAGAAGCCCGCGGGTCTGACGCGGCGATAAAACTCCTGCAAAGTCTTCTCATCGGTCGAGGGTGTGACAAAGGTGACGGCGATCGCCACCAGCGTGGACACTGCCGCCATGGCGCCGAGTCGAATCCACTCCACATCTGTGACCACAAGCAAAATGGGGGCGACGATGAGCGAGGCGGCCATGGCGCCAAGCTCCGAAAACAGATTGATCCGCTCCCACAACCAGCGCAGCACCAGCACAGAGCCCATGCCGGCGCCAAACAGCAGAGAAATAAACCAGGCGGTCTGAATCGAGCCGAGATTGGCCATGATGGTTAGCGCGATGACAAGTATCAAAATATTCGACAACCGCGCCGCCAACACAAGCTCGCTGCTCTTTGGCTCGCGCTTTAGCCAGTTGCGGCAAATCAAGCGCTCGTAGACGTCATTGCTCCAGTAGCTCGCGCCCCAATTCAGGTGCGTGTCGATAGTCGAGGCCAGCGCCGCCAAAAGCGCTGTCAGCATGATGCCGCGGATCCCGACCGGCAGCAGATCCTGAATGCCGGTAACGAAGGTAATCTCGCGGGCAGCGGCGAAGCCTTCTGCTCCAGCAGCCTCCTGCCCAAACGGATAGATCACCAGCAGGCTCACGCCGATAACCAGCCAGATCAAACTGCGGGCCACGATCTGCATCCAGGCGAATACGACACCGGCAACGCGCGCGTCTTTGTCTGTGGCGCAAGCCATGGAGCGCTGAGCCAGATAGCCCGTGCCGTCACTGTTCATCTGAAAGAACCACTGTAACCCGATTATGACAAAAAAGGGCAACAACGCTTCGCCGGCAGTGGGCGTAAACGAAAGCATCTTGTGGGTGGCCGCCGGCCCATACAATGAAAGCAGCCGCTCTGTCAGGTTACCCAATCCGCCGACGCGGTCGAGTACAACAATACCGTAGACCAGCGTGCCGACCATGGCCAGGCTAAACTGCATGACATCGGTCGCCACCACGCTGCGCAAACCGCCTGTGGTGGAGTAGAGCGCCGTGAAGCCCAGGATTAACAGAATGCTGATCAAATTGTTAGTGGTGTTGGTGGCCATGTCCAGACCGGTAACGCTTTCGCCAAGGCTCAGGCCGAGCGCCTGCGTCAGGCTGAAGAATGGCTGGTAAAGCACATTTGGCAACCAGTCGTGCCACGGCAAAAAGACTTCGGCGATGCGCATGGCAGCAACCAGCACCATTGCCATGACCACACAATTGATGACTGTGCCATAGTAGATGGCCTTCAGTACCCGCAGGGGCAAAACGGCCCTGCCGCTGTAGCGCACCTCGGTCAGCTCCGCATCCGTGAGCACACCGGCGCGACGCCAGCTTATTGAGAAGATGAAGCCCATCATCAAGAACGCTATGCCGTAGATCCAAAGCCGCCAGACGAGAAAGATGCCCCCGGTGGCAATCAAGCCTGTAACCAGGAGCGGCGTATCCGCAGCAAACTGCGTTGCCGCCATGCTGAAACCGGCGCGCCAACCGGTCAGGGTTTTGCCGGCGAGAAAATATTCCTGCAGATTTTCAGAGGCTTTCTTGCGGGACCGGAAGCCGGCGGAGATTGCGTAGACCACAAACGCCAAAACGATGATTAGATCGAGCATGGCAATATACTCATTTGTGATTATTGTAAGCGGGAGTTGTTGCTCACGACATCAAAGCCGGGCTGAATGATGAAATCGGCCTGCTTCTTGTGGGCTGATATGATGCTATGTTCCACTTCCAGAACACGCTCCAGAAAATCGTCCTGCAGCTCACGCGCCCTTTCAAGCCGGGCCAGCTTGGTTTCGCGAAAAGTCAGGTCAATAAAAACACGGGCATCGATATTGGACAGACTGGTGGTGTAAGTGCCCTCGACGATGATAGCGCGGATGCCATCCAGCAGCACGGTCTCTTCGGAGATGCGATCTTCATCGAACAGAACCAGCGGCTTGTGGATGGAGGTTGCGCCGAATTTGGCTTGGGACAAATGACTGTCCAGCAGCTCCAGCTTCACCTCATGCATCCCGATGCAGCTCAGGTCATTTCGGTCCACTCTCTGCCGCCGCATGCGCTCATTACTTCTGGGTGGATTGTGAAAGTAGTCATCCTGCTGAAACAAAAGGCATTTCGTGCCATTCTGGTCGAGTTTTTCAGCCAGAGCATGAGCGGTCTCAGACTTGCCGCTGCCGGATTCGCCCGCCACACTGATTGTATAGATTTCACCCGAACTCTCAACGGCGTCTTCGACCGCCTCAAAGATCTGCTGCGCTGCCTTGCGATGCTTGTCACTGATGATGATTCTGTCTCCGACCATATTTTGCTTCGCGCTCCTTGATTCATTCGCTTAAATTCTACCCGTAGTACAACCGTCTGCCATCTAAACCATATTCCAGCAGCAACATCGCAGAGGCGCTCCAGGTTTGTTGTGGCGTGCCACCGGGTTCACCCGTGCTGGCGCTGGCATATTCATAGAAGCCCCAGACATTGCCGCCTCGATCTTTTCGGTTGAACGCTGCGATTGCCTTTAATGTATCCCTGGCCTCGCGGCTTCGCGCCGAAGTCAGCAGAGCCAGACCCCACCAGCCGTTGATCATAGGCCACAGCCCGCCATTTTGATACTCACCCGGTTCGTTTCTAAACTCAAATCTGTAGTTGTTCTGCAGCTCCTGCCAACCGCAGGAGTCTGGCTGCGTTGGCTCCCAGACCGACGGAATCATACCGTTGCTGAGCGTCTGTCTGATCTGCTCACCATGATTCAATACGGCAGTGGTTTTTTCGCTATCGCCAAGCCCAAGCAAGATAGCCAAAGCATTGGCGAAAGCATCGAAATGATGCTGGTAACCCCCGGGGGTGAGCCCGGGTAACCAGAAATTCGACTCATGGCGTTGCATCAGGTAGTTGTCAAATGCGGTTGCGTGATACACCAGTTGCGAGTTACGATTGTCTTTGTCCGGCCAGTAATTTACCTGAATCAGGCGGCTCAGGTGTTCCGCTTTTTCTGCAGAGCTATTGTCGTCATAGGCCTTGGCATGGCATCTCAGTGCCCATAGTCGCAGGAGCTGCTCCAGCAGAATATAACCATGCTGAATATGTTCGTCAGCCCAGTCGCCTCCCTGCGGGACGTACAGCAAACCGCGACCGTTGAGCTCCCATATCGACAGCAGCTCCAGCGCTTTTTGCAAGTGCGTCGCCATCTCTTTGGCAAAATCATCGTCATGCAAAAGAATAATGTAGTTGCAAACGCCGAGAATGAACCAGAGCGTGGGGTCCACTTTGCCGGAGATAGTTCCGAAGCTCAACCGGCGGTGGCCCGTCTCATCTATCTTGACGCTGCTCGGGATCTGTCCATATTTCGTCTGCGCAGCAGCCAGGGTTAGCAGCGTAGCCCGAAATGCCTGCGTCAGCTCATCATCTTCACTCAATAATGCTGCCAACCCGACTATGACGCCATCCCGGGCCCAAACCTGGCGATAGTTGGTGATATCCGTGGCCGACGCCCAAAAACCCTCTTCACCATGGGCCCGACGAAGCAAGGTTATGGCATTATCGCGGGCGATCTTGTCAAGGTATCCGGAGCTCATCTTCTCTCAGTCCAGACATTACCAGTATATAGCCAATATAACAGCAAGGCACAGTAACACCGCCAGAGACTGATAACGGTAATTGTACCAAACTGGCTTTTGCCTGAGTTCCTCAGTTTCCCGCTCAAATATCTCCCGATTCCATGTCAGGTCTTCGATCTTTTCTCGTGCAGGCGGGGCTGTGATCAGACTGACCACCGCGAGCGTGAAACAAGAAATCACGAACAAGATCATAGCCATGTAGAGAAAATGAATCTCGGGCATCCACTCGGCGCCGCCAAAAATCAGGAAGAACAGGGCGGCCGCCACACCTGCGGTCAGGGCGGCAATGGCGCCGTGACCGTTTCCACGTTTCCAGAACAGACCCATAATGAATAAAGCGACAATAGGCGGCGCAATGTAAGAGAGCGCGCTCTGCAAATATTCCCATAGCGTCGGGAATTTATCGATCTGAGGCGCCCATATCGCTGCCAGTATCATAAACACAAATGTAACAATTCTGCCTACCCACATCAATCCCTCTTGCGAGGTTTGCGGCCTGAGTTTCCTGAAGAAGTCCATGGTGACAAGCGTGGAAGCAGAGTTTAGCGCCGAGTCGATACTGGACATCATGGCGGCGATCAATCCGGCTAAAACCAGACCAAGTATCCCCACTGGCAGCAGGTCAAACAACAAAACGGGGTAGACAAGATTGGCTTTTTCGAGCTCGGGATAAAGCACACGGGCCATGGTTCCGGGGATAATCATGATGAACAACGGCGTCGATACTTTCAGGAATCCGGCGAAAATAGAGCCCCATTGCCCATGTTTTGTATCCTTTGCGCCCAGGGCGCGCTGCACGATAAATTGATTGTTGGTCCAAAAGTAGAACCCCAGCAGAAATACCCCTGTGATCAATCCCGGCCAGGGCAGAAAGGGATCATCCATGGGCTGGATGATGCTGAAATGCTCCGGCGGCGTGACGGCTTCGACGGCTGCCCAACTACCGATTTTGATATACGCCAGGATTGTGATGACAATGGAGCCGAATATCAGCAGGACGGCTTGAATTGCGTCTGTGTAGACAACGGCTGTCAAACCGCCGGCGATGGTGTACAATCCTGACAGGATTGCAAGCGCCAGAATAGACTGCCAGAGCTCCACGGCCGGGAAAACAAGCTGGATCACCAATGCGCCGGCGTAGAGGGTGGCCGCCGTATCGATGCCGATATTCGCGACCACGGTCAGACCGGAGAAGTAGTAGCGTGAGCGGGCATCATATCTTCTTTCAAGAAACTCCGGCATGGTGTAGACTTTAGAACGCAGATAGAACGGCAAGAAGAACATGGCAAAAATGATAAGAACCACAGCCGCCATCCATTCATAGCTGAAAACTGAAAAGCCGGTTTCGTAGCCGCTGCCCGCCATTCCCACCAGGCTACTGCTGGACATATTTGATGCATACAGCGAAAGACCGATCAAGGGCCAGCTCAGAGATCTACCTGCCAGAAAGTATTCCTCGGCATCTTCGTGCTGCTTGACATAACTGAATCCGCGCCACAGAATGAAAAGAAAGTATCCTACTACAATTATCCAGTCCACTGTGCTGAGACTAAATTCAGGCATAGGATCGGACCTTTGGGTTCAGATTGATAATAAAAAGGCGGCGACACCAGGTCGCCGCCTTAAACTGTGATCTAGTCAGCGGGGAATTAGCCGCCTTGTTAGGTATTACAGCTTGTAGGTGAAGCCAAAATTGAAGGAACGACCCAGGATAGGACGAGCCATGAAGAAGAAATTACGTGGATCGGTTTGGCTGTCTACTCTCGGGTTGCCTTCGGTCAGGCCGATGGTGTTGGTCAGGTTTGCACCTGTTACGTTGGCGGTAAGACGGTTCGTAATCTTGTACAGCACGCCAGCGCCAAATTCGCTAAATGATGGCAGCACGCCCTGATTGGCATCATCGGTGAAGCGGTCATCAAAGTAGCGCCAGGAACCGTATATCTTGAAACGGTCGTAGGAGTAGGACGGCGTCAGGGTAAGATAGATATCCGGGATTCTTCTAACCGAATTACCCGAAAAATCGCCAAAATCCTCGTACTCTGCGTCCTGGATGGTTCCCGTGAGGTTAACCTGAAGGCCTTCATACCGTGCAATGGTCTCGAGCTCAAGACCAAAGGTGCGGCTGCCGGCAAACCTGGTGGCGGTGGTGATATCGCCCGTGACCGGGTCCACAACTTCATCGGAGAAGGGCAGGTTATCAAAGGTGTTGAAGAAAAGCGCGCCAAATACCGCGAGGTTGCGTGAAGAAAACTTGACGCCGCCTTCAACCTGCCAGATATCTTCAACTTCGATGCGGTCTCTTGCTTCCTGGGTTCCGAGGTTGAAAAAGATCTGGTTGTCATCCGGCATACGGAAGCCCTTGCTGCCACGGCCATAAAAAGCCAGGTTGCTGCTGACTGTATAGTTTGCGCCCAGCGTGACGGCAGCTTCTGTCCAATCGAGATCAAAGGTACTGAAATCGCCGGTGCCGAAATTCACATTTGCCAGCGCCAGGGAGTTGCCGAATTGGCTGCCTGCCTGGCCGCGAATGTCGAATGTGTCCGAGTCTTCCACGGTGCCGCGTGACTTCTGATGCTCGACGCGCAAGCCGGCGTCAATTCTAAGATTCTCTGCGGCCTGCCACTCGTCGTTAATGTAGCCGGCGGCAACAATTGTCTGAATATTGAAGTTGTTATAGGTGCTGCCAAACCGTGAAAAGCCATTGAACGTTACAGGGATCTCCTCACCGTCCGGGCCCGTGGCGGCCAGGTCTACAAGCCTTGGCGCGTCGGCAACTTCAGACAGGATGTCATGCCAATACCAGAATGAATCAGCATTGTAGTCGCTAAAGTAGCCGCCAAGGGTCAGGCTGTGCCTGTCGACTTGTTTGGTTAATTGAGCCAGGTTGGCGAAATTGCGCATATCCATTTCAACTGCCCACCAACCGGTCTCGACGAGCAAACCGTTGCCATTTAATTGCAGCGGATTGTTGATGACTTCACCGGTACGTGCGAAACTGAGAATTGGATTGGTCGCACCAGCAGGCAAGTTGTCCTCGATGAATCGGTCAGCAAAAATGGGGTCTGACAACGAAAAGATTGCATTGAAATTATGGTCGATGACTGTGTTTCTGAATGTATTGGTCAGGTTCCAGCCATCGCCAAAATCGTAGGACAATTGGCCGCCAAAGGCCGTAATGACAGGGTTCATACCATCATCGAGAAATTTCTCGAAAATACCACCGCCCGGCATTGGCGCGCGCAGATGATTGGCTTCTATAGAAGTCAAAGTGCCTGAGTTTGCGTCAAAACCCGGGATTTCATCCGGGTCATCTTTGTCTTGCAGCGGCACCGGCAGGTAGAAAATGTTGCGCTCATTCAAATGCTTGAAGTTGAAGCGCAGGTAACCGTCCTCAAAGAATCGGGTCACGTTCGCTTTGACCTGTCCGCCGCGGTTGGCTGCAAAGCCGGGGTCGCGGATACCGTTATCGTAGCGGTAGAAGCCGCCGATATTGAAGCGCCAATCCTCACCGAGCGGGCCGCCATAGTTCACATCCGTGCGGAACATGCCGTAGTCGCCGACGGTGGTCTTTACCAGGCCGCCAAGTTGGTTGCCGCCGGTTTTACTAATGAAATTGATGATGCCGCCCGGGGCGTTGCTGGCAAAAATCGAAGAGGTGCCGCCGCGCACACCTTCCATCACTTCCACTGTTTCGTCAACTCGCATCAGCAAGTCGGCATTGGCAAACATCAGCTCGCCGTCTTCGAACACCGGCAAGCCATCTTCTTGCATCTGCACGTAGCGGAAGCTACCATCAGCGGGGATGCCACGGGCAAACAGGTTGTTGCCGCCTTCGCCGCCGGAACTTTCAACGTAGAAGCCCGGGATAGCCTTGAGCAAATCGGCGGTGTTTCTCGGCGCCTTTTCCCTGATCTCTTCCACGTTGATGGTTGTGATAGCCACGCTCGATTCCAACTTAACTTGCGGATTGCGCGAACCCGTGGTCACGATCTCATCCATAGCCAGTATGTCGACGCTCAGGCGAAAGTCCTGCTCGATGACATCACCTTCTGACACAGTAACAGATGCGGTTTCGGTGGTGTATCCGATAACCCGAGCTGTGACAGTATAGGCGCCTGGCGGCACGTTGGTGATCTCGTAGTAGCCATTGTCGTCGGCTGCATCTCCTATGGTTGTGCCTTTCAGGAAGACTTGTGCTAATGGCATGGGCTCACCATTATCATCGTGAACCGCGCCTTTGATGGTTCCGCCGACTTGTTGCGGCGGCGTCACCGGGGGCGCCTCGCGGGGAGACAGGACGACTGTGCGGGCGCCAACTTTCTTGTAAGCAAGTGGATTCTCGCCCAGGACCTGGTGCAGCGCCTCTTGAAAGCTTGCTGCGGTTGACGCGTACTGTGGCGCCAATCTGCCCTGAACGACGTCGTCCTCATACACGATGTGCACGTCGTAGTTGTCCTCCAGCTCAGCCAGGGCATCGGCCAGAGCAACGAACTCCTCGTTGGGCCGGGTCATGATTTGCTCATCAACGGCATTGGTCGAAGCCAGTTGTTGACCATAGCCATCGAAAGCAAACAAGGCTACCAGCCCCATCATTAGAAAACAAACGTAGGGACGCATAAGTGACCTCCTTCCTAATGAAGTTAGTTTATTTAGCAGGTTTTCCAAAAATAATCACCTGTCCATTGCGAGTGACGCTCACTTTGAGCGCTTCAGCAATCGCGTCCGTAACAATAACAATGTTTTGATTCTCAATAGAACCTGAAAGCGTGCGGTCGAGGAGTCTCTCATCGAGCACCTTCACCTCAACGCCATAGGTTTCCTCGAGCCGCTGTACAATTTCTGCGACGCGAGTCTGCACCAGAACCAATTCTCTCTGCCACCAGGTAGTATAAGGCTCCACCGCGACTTTTTCCGGGTTTAGTTCACGGCTGCCTTTTGTGAAATGTAGCAGGTGTCCTTTCTCTAACAAGACTCGCGGTCTCAGGTTAGCCGAGGTATCGGCCACAGCCACGCCAACATTCCCTTCCGCCACCACGATGCGTGTGCCGCGGCCACGTTCATAGACCGCGAACTCAGTTCCGACCACTGAAACGAGTCCGTCCGTTGTTTCTATTTCGAGCTTACTATTGGGTTCTCGGATAGGGGACACATCAAAATATGCCTCTCCCTGCAAGGTTAGAACATTTGTGCCGCCCGCAGCCCAGTCAGCGGGATAGCGCAGTATCGAGTTTGCATTCAAAATCACCCGTGTCTCATCAGGAAAAGTCAGGGTAACACGTTGTCCGAATTCCGTGCTCAGGGTTTGAAAACTTTGAACCTCGCCACTGCCGGGATCAAGAAGAGATGAATATTTAACAACAAAAGTCAGAATCAGGGCAAGGGCAGCAGCGACACTCACATGCACCCAGGCGAATCGTTTTGGCCTGCTATGCCGCTCCAGGCGCCCACGATGATATCCGGTCTCCGAGGGAGAGGCACCCGAACCACCCGACAGATTAAGGCGTGTCTGAAGCTTTTGCCATTCCAAATGGACTTGAGGCAGAGCAGTAGGCTCAAACTGGACAGCTTCCCATAGAGTAGTTGCTT